>NZ_LXHX01000099.1:0-54082 GCF_001649495.1 Emticicia sp. MM
GTCGGCAGTGGTTGCACCAACCGCACCTGCACCTACTACTGTTACTTTCATAGTTTTTTAAGCCCCCTACCCCAGGAGAGGAACTTTTTATAAATTAATTCATGTCTTGGGGTTATAGATTAGACATGAAAGTTGAAGAAATATTTAGATAAATTTATAACAGACCAGGAAGCAGTTTTAGTATAAAAATCAGCAAAATGGTTTTATTATAAATTGACAACAAATTTATTGGACAAAACTAATACAAAACAATGTATTTGAATGTTTTTTTTGCATTTTTTATATTTCGTGGATAATTTTTATAAGTTTTTACGTTTCTATGTTAAGTTTCATAAAGTCAATGCACCGATGTAAGCTATTTTTGCACAAAAACCTCAAGAAACCAATTACTTGAAAATTTCTTTTATAAAGCACATTAACCTAATAAAATGAGTACCAAAGCGAGTTCAACACAAAGTTTGCTATCAAAAATAATCGAATCTGCCATTTATAAAAGTGCTTTGGGGAAAGCTCCTCGAATCGCAAAAAATGCAAAAAGTCTATTACAATTATTGCAAGCTGCCCTTACGAAAACCAAAGAAATGGGCGTAGGAGGGATTTTTGATGTTATAAGAGAAAAAATTACCATCATGGGAACACTCATTAAGGCTTATGCCGTAGGTGATTATCGTCAAATCGAACTCGGAAATTTAGTAAAAATCATTGCTGCTTTTGTCTATTTTATCTCACCGATTGATATTATACCTGACTTTTTGCCATTTATTGGTTTGAGCGATGACGTAGCATTATTGGTATTTATCTTCAAGAGCATTGACAATGAACTTGTAAAGTTTGACCAATGGCAAAATAAGAAATAGACAACCCAAACTTTTCAATCGACATAAACGAAAATTTAGCTGATAATAAAGCTTTTAATACTAAAACACACTATTTTAATGTAAAACATCTGATTAAACATTTGAAAAGTTTAAGACGAAATTAATTTTTTAATTTCTAATTTACTTTTACATTTGTAATAGAATAAAAAAATACTGCGGACAGTCGTCAGTGGTTTATAGACTAAAAAACACTTTAAATAAATAATATTATGTTCGGTCTCGGTAGTACAGAAATGATTTTGATTTTGGTTGTTATTCTTTTCTTTTTCGGTGCAAAGAAACTTCCTGAGCTTGCTCGTGGATTAGGAAAAGGTATCCGTGAATTTAAAGATGCTTCACGTGAAGTGAAAGAAAATATCGAAAAAGCAACTTCAGAAGAAAAATAAGGATTTTTTTGCTAAATTACCTTTGCCTTCGGCTTCGCTCATGCAACGATAATTTGGCAACACCTTAACAACAGCCACTCGGTTTTAAATTGAGTGCTGTTGTTTTTTTGTTTTTACATTATTATGATTCAGAAATGACCAAATATAATTCATTTAAAGCTGTACAACAAGCCATTTCCAGCGGTGAAACCAACTGTGTTTCGTTGGTAAAACACTATTTAGAACAAATCGAAACGCATACAAACCTCAATGTTTTTCTGGAAGTATATGCCGACGAAGCTCTAAAACAAGCAGAAACAGTTGACCAGAAAATCAAAGATGGAACAGCTGGACGATTGGCGGGTATGGTCATTGGCTTAAAAGATGTACTGGCTTACGAAAATCATGGTTTGCAAGCATCGAGTAAAATCTTAAATGGCTTTCAGTCGCAATTTACGGCTACTGCCGTTGAGCGAATCTTGGCCGAAGATGCCATCATTATTGGTCGCCAAAACTGCGATGAGTTTGCGATGGGTTCATCAAACGAAAATTCTGCTTTTGGTCCAACCCTTAACTTTGCCGACCCAACTCGTGTACCAGGTGGCTCGTCAGGAGCATCGGCGGTAGCTGTACAAGCCGATATGTGTTTGGCTTCGCTGGGTTCTGATACTGGTGGCTCGGTACGTCAGCCTGCGGCTTTTTGTGGAGTAGTTGGCTTAAAACCAACGTATTCAAGAGTTTCTCGTTGGGGACTGATTGCTTACGCCTCATCTTTTGATTGTATCGGACCAATCACTAAAACGGTTGAAGATGCCGCCCTCCTACTCGAAATCATTGCGGGTGCTGACGAACACGATAGCACAGTTTCTCATTTGACAGTTCCAGCTTACACAGAAAATCTTACTCCGAAAAAGCAGTATCGCCTTGCCTACATGCGTGAAGCCCTCGAAAGTGAAGGTTTAGATGAAGATGTCAGAAGGAATACAGCCGAAAAAATTGAGCAGTTAAAAGCTCAAGGTCATATCGTTGAGGCGGTTGACTACCCTTTAATGAAATATTTATTACCAACTTACTATATCCTGACAACTGCCGAAGCAAGTTCAAACCTTTCGAGATTTGATGGGGTTCGCTACGGACATCGTGCCTCGGGTGTGAAAAACTTAGAGCAACTCTACAAAAAATCTCGTGCTGAAGGGTTCGGATCTGAAGTACGTCGTCGTATTATTCTGGGTACTTTCGTGCTTAGTGCAGATTATTATGATGCTTATTATACGAAAGCACAGAGGGTTCGTCGTTTAATAAAAGAATCGACTGATGATATCTTATCAAAATATGATTTTTTGATTTCACCAACAACACCGACACCAGCCATCAAGATTGGAGAGAAATCAGACGATCAATTACAAATGTTTTTGATGGACATCTTTACAGTTCAAGCAAATGTGATAGGAAATCCGTGTATTTCGATTCCCAATGGTGAAAATTCAGAAGGTTTACCCATAGGCATTCAAATTCTTGGCAAGAATTTTGATGAAGCAGAAATGCTCGCATTTGCAAAATCATTGGAGCAGTAAAATATTTTCAGATAAACTATACTTTCAGAAATATTTGAAAATACAAAAATAAAACCTAATTTACTTGACAAAAAAGTAGTTATGAATTATTTTTGACAATGGTTTGCTTTCCTAACACCATAAATCAGGCGTAAAGTACCTTCGCTAATACATTATAATAATGAAAATATCTAAAAAAATTCTTGTCCTATCGAGTTTTTTGGGTTGTGCATCATTCATGACAAATGCACAGTCTGTTATTCCTGAAGAGGCAATCACTGTCTCGGCCGAAGACTCGCTCGTTGAAGAACTCCCTACTGTCGAAGCCTTTATTCCAACGGCTGACGTCAATCGAGTAAGAGAAGGATTTCAAAATCTCCAACGTTCGATTCCCTTACAATATAACTCAATCGTGCATAGTTTTGTAGATTATTTCATCTATAAAAAACCGAGCTTTACTAAAAAAATGCTCGAAAAAAAGAATTTTTACTTCCCGATTTTTGAGAAATATTTAGCAAAATATAATATGCCTGACGAGTTAAAGTATCTTTCGATGCTTGAGTCTGGCTTGAATCCGAAAGCAATTTCGCACGCTAAAGCCGTTGGTCTTTGGCAGTTTATGAAACCTACGGGTAAAGATTTTGGTCTTCGTGTGGATGAATATGTGGATGAACGCATGGACATCGAAAAATCGACCGAAGCTGCTTGTAAGTACTTCCGCCAGTTATACAATATTTTTGGTGATTGGGAGTTGGTATTAGCTTCTTATAATACTGGTCCAGGAAACTTACGCCGTGCGATTCGTCGTGCAGGAAATATCACTAACTATTGGCAGTTGCACCCTTATTTACACAAAGATACCCGTGCGTATGTACCTCAATTTACAGCCATAATGTATATGATGCACCACGCTGGCGAATACGGTATCTTTCCTGAAGAAATCATGGAGCCTGTAACGGTAGAAAAAGTAGTTATTGATGGGTACTTAGACCTTGAAACTTTCTCAAACGTAAGTGGTATTAGCATTGATGATATTCAAAAACATAATCCTTCAATTCTGAAAGGCGTATTACCTGCACATTCAAGAGGTTTTGAGTTGAAAATTCCAACCGAAAGTTATGCTTATTTTGAAGCAAATCGTCAGATGATTTTAGACTCGGCTCAACGTCAAAACGGTGTGCCAGTTATGTTAGCCTCTAATAAAGATGTTATCGAAAATGGTGTTGTTATTATTGGAGGTGGTTCTGCAAGAGCATTGAATGATGAGAATATAGTTGAAGAAACTGAAAAACCAGAAAAGGTTGAGGATGAAATCAAGAAAATTCGTAAGGTAAAAAAGAAAACATACACAGTTAAAAGAGGTGATGTTTTGAATCGAATTGCAGAAAAATACGATGTTGATATGTATGATTTGAAAGTGTGGAATCACTTGAAATCATCAAAAATCATGGTTGGGCAAAAATTAGTTATTTTAGATGATGTTGAAGAGGTTGTTGAAGTTGAACGCACCATCAAGGAAGAAAGAAAGTCTAAGAAAACGATTGAAAAAACAAAACCTAAATACCACGTCGTACAGAGAGGAGATACACTTTGGAGCATTTCACAAAGATATGGAGGCATTTCGGTAGAAAAAATAAAGAAAATAAACGGTTTACGCTCTAATTCAGTAAAGAAAGGACAAAAATTAAAAATCGTTTAGTTGAATAAAAATGTAAAAAGCGGTATCTGGAGCAATCTTGGTACCGCTTTTTGGTTTTAGGTGGTTTTATGACAATATCCCCAAAAACTGCATTTATAAGGATCATCACAATGTTCGCCAATTGCAATTTTTGGAACAGAGTTTTGTTCCAAAATATTTTTAAATCGCTCAATATTAGCCTTAATATTACCTTGTAATGCTTTTACATCGGGGGTAACATCAATTATTTTATAGCCATTTTCACCATCATTCAAAATTAATTTTGCATCAAGTTCTTGCCCCAAAAAGCCTTTTGTAACAAAGTATTGCAAAGCTATATCTTGAATATGTGCTGATTTTAGTTCGATACTATTCTTAATTTCTTGAATCTCCCATTTTCCACTGCTTCGAGTCAACACATCGTTCATTACTAAAACTTCTTGATGCACAAAAGTTGCCTCAAAAATATCAGCCACTTGTTTTTGTAGTGCCTTTTGAGTCAGGCTTGCATAGTCATTTCTATTTTTAGCAATTTTCTCAATATCAACCGCAAACGGAAAATTAGCAGCCCGATAGGCATCCTCAAAATCATGTCCCCCTTTAAACTTTGCCAAAGTTTCGGGGCTTAGTGGGTCTTGGAGTTTATAGTGATATTTGTAGAGATACAATTGTTTCGGGCATTGCACTCCTTTGATATAAGCTGTCTTTGAAAAAAGATAATTTGGCATAATTCCTTTCTTAGTTCGCAAAAGTATATTAAAAAATTTGTGAGTGTAAATTAAATAAAGAATGTTTAACTTTTCTGCATAAAAATACTATTACTGATAGTAAGCCTCCACTCTTTCTTGGCATTATTTAAAAAAAACACTTCTTTAAGCTCGTTCATTTTGCAGAAAAGCAATTATATCCGCTAAATAAGTTTATATATATGTATGATAACGAATGATAAGGATTTGTATTTAGGGTAGGTAAGAGGTATGTTTTGTGTCCCGAAATCAAGGATAAAATGTATTTAAAAACACTTTTACCCAACATATACTTACAGAATAGTTTCCTAAAAAACATAAAAAATCATATATGTGTATTGACCTACAAGGTTTTTGATGCTAATGATGTCATTCATCAGTCATTCTGTTATGGGGCAAATTTGCTATCGAGTTGGTTTAGATGCCGATAAGATTATCTATCGATTTTTTATGAAATCGGTGGCATCTTACTCTAATATTCAAGCAAAAATTAGTACCGCTCTTCCCAACGAGCCACAACTTTGGGATGCTTCGGCTCTCAAGCAAATGACTGCCCGTGCTAATACCCTCCGCCCACTCCTACTCGACAAGAAAATTCCGAATATAGTTAGTCGTCATTCGGTCAACCAGGTTAATTGTGGCCAATGCTTTGGCCCATCATTGGTTTGAATTTCTCCTTTTGTACTTCTGCCGTCTTTTATATATTTTGTGAGTAAAATCGTGAGTTCTTTTACAATTTCTGGGTGTTTATCATACACATTTTGGGTTTCTGCACTATCAGTTAATAAATTATATAATTGTACGGCTGGTAATGTTTTTGCTTCCTCGCTTGTTTCTTTTGGTTGGCCATTTCCGCCTGAATGTGAGCACATTATTAACTTCCAATTATCTCTTCTTATCGCAAAAAAACCGTTTGACGAATGATGAACCACCGCCTCTCGTTTGGCATAAGTTGTATTTTTGCCTGTAATTTCGCTTAAAAAACTATAACTATCTTCGGCAACATTATCATCTAATTGAGTAGCAGTGAGTTCAGCAATTGTTCTGAAAAAATCTGTTGTACTTACCAGCTGTGGGCTAACCTTACCTTGATTGAATCTACCTCCCCAAGAGACAATAAACGGAACTCTATGACCACCTTCAAAAATATCGGTTTTGAGGCCACGATATGTCATCGAAGGGTTATGACCTTTAGCGAGTTGAGCTTTCAAATCGGCAGAATTGGCAAAACCATTATCCGAAGCAAATACTATAAGTGTGTTTTCGTAAACACCGTTTTTTTTGAGGGTTTCGACCACTTGTTTGAGCACATCATCGACCATCAGTACAAAGTCTCCATAGGGCGAGACATTACTTTTGCCAACAAATTTGCCAATTGGCAGAACAGGTGTATGAGGAGCGGCCAAGGGCAAATAAAGAAAAAACGGTTGGGATTTTTTCGAGCTATTTTCGATAAATGTGATGGCTTTTTCTGTAAATTTTCCCAGTACTTCTTCTGGTAAAAAATCGGGGGCAGAAATACCCGCTCTAAAAAGTTGAATACCTGTACGACCAATACATGTATCTTTTGGAATCGTAGTGCAGAATCCATTCTCAACATATGCATAAGGTGGCATGTCAAGAGAGGCAGGAATACAAAATGAATAACCAAATCCCTTTGCATTAGGGCCGTTCTGCACTTTTGAGGTAAAATCTACTTTCTTTTCGCCAGCTTCAATATTTCCCCAATTCCAGCCTAAATGCCATTTGCCAACTATGCCTGTGGTGTATCCTTGTTTTTGTAGAAATGAAGCAATTGTTTCTCTCTTTGCCTCAATTAAAGGGGTATCATACCCATGTAAAACTCCTTTTTTAAGAGGCGTTCGCCAATTATAACGCCCTGTCATTATACTATATCTTGTAGGTGTACAAACCGATGATGTTGTGTGAGCATCAGTAAAACGCACGCCTGTTTTAGCTAACTGGTCAATATTAGGTGTTTGAATCTTTCCAGCAGGATTATAACTTGATACATCTCCGATGCCTAAATCATCGGCAAGTATATAGACAATATTTGGTTTTTGTGTAAAAGCTTTTGTACCTAAAAACAAAGCAAGTATTACAAACAGGATATATTTTTTGTTCATTTTGTTTTATGATAGTTTACGGTCAATATTTTTTAGGAGTAATTTCGATGAGCGTTTTCTGAATATCCCAACTATTTGGAATTTCGTACACCACCTTATACATGCAAGGTATTTGGTCTGAAACTGCATAATCATTATGAAATTCTTCCGAAGTAATTTTCTCAATTTTGACTCTTTTTAACTGAGTTTTAATCGCCATATTCATCTGTGGCAAAACCCAAACATTTTCCTCAAATGTCTTAATATCAACACTTTTGGCATAAACATAAATTTCAAAACTTGTTGGTCTTGAATCAGAAGAATAGATATCCATTTGGGTTTGGTTTACTTTTACGTTGGTTTTACCATCGCCCAAAATCATCAACCATGCAATTTCTCCATCTGCGGTTTTCCAATGAATAGTTCCTGTTTTTATTTGCTCCCAAACTCGTAAATTCCCCCATAAACCACCCATCATCCAATCTTTGTTTATCATGGCGGTCACTTTTTTAATGCTATCACCTTTATAATTATTCGGAACGCTGCGAGTAATGAATTGAGGTTTAGTAAACGCTTTCAGTTTAATCAAATCTGATTGAGGAATGGATAAACCTAAATTAAAAATTGGAGCAAGATTACTCATTTCGCCATACTTTGGGCCTTTTTGAGGCGGTAAAGGAGCAAGACTTGCATCATCGAGAGCAAGGGCAATCCAAGTACCTGTGATGGCAAAATACTTCGTCATATCCATGCCATAAGCCCGAAAATATGGCCCAGGCATGTTTTTTAGATAAGGATTATAAAAAGTAGCAGTTTCATGCCAAAATTCTTTTTCGAGGGCTTTACCCATTTCTTGAATTTCTTTTGAAAAAGCCAATTCTCTCCATAAGGCAAGACCGATGATGGTTACACCGTAATAAGTTGGAGAATTGTATTCGCTGAATGTTTTATTGGTTTGATAAAGTTTGTAAATATCTTTGGCTTTTTTCAAACCTGCATTTTTTACTTCATCTAATCCAAATTCTGTTCCGACGTATTCCATCAAAAAAGCACTCATTATCGAAATATTAGTATAATCAGGGGCAACGTTTCTTTTAAAAGCTCCTTTTGCGGCATGAATAATACCCGTTTCGATGTCTGCTATAATTTTTTTGGGCAATAAATGTTTGAATTTATTACGAATGATAATCAAATCACAGCCAATAAATTCTCGCCAATTTTGGTCAAATTTATCATTGGCAATGTTCGTTTTCCAAATGCCATAAATCTTGGTATTTTCATCTTGGTGCTGGTTTTTCAGAATCCATTCTAAGATAATCACCGCATTTTCTTTATCGCCAGCGGCATTTCTAAACAAAAGTGCTTCGGCTAAACGAGTTTTGCTTCGTAAACTTGTATTATCAGTCAATACGGATTCAACTTTTACACCCGCAGGAATTTCGTCAGCCAAAAACTCCTCAAAAAGGTGTTTCTGATAGGGAGATAAAGTTTGATAGGTGTATGTATGGTAATATATACTATCTTTTAAAAAAGAACCTTTCGCTTTTAATGCCCCTAAAAAGCCAAAATAAACAAAAATTATCAAGTAAAATTTAGCCTTTTTTGTCATGATTATATTATATTTAAGAGTGTTTATTCGTTAAATCACTTCTCAAAGTCAGTTTCGAGCAATTGTTTTTCATTGAAAAGTCCACCACCTGCGGGTTTTCTATCTCTGAGTTTTTTTACTTCTTCTACCGTGATATTTTTACCTTCTTTGGCAAACGCATTTTGGGTAAATCTGATAATATCAGCAATATCTTGGTCGCTTATATCCTTATTGGTAGCCAAACCAGGCATTTCATTATTTAATTGATATAACTTCCCGTTCACAGTAATTGGCCCGCTTAATCCATGTAAAATAATTGAGGCCAACCTTTTCATTGAGCCATCAATGTATTCAGACCCTTTGAGTGGCGGTGCTAAATCTTGAATTCCTTTGCCATCTGCACCGTGGCAAGCCGAACAGACCGTTCGGAACAATTGTAGTCCTTTGGTTCGGTTATCAACAACATTTTTTTCCTTGACAAAAATCGGGTTTAATTCTTGCTTTTGATGATTGCTTAGTGCCAATGTTAGGTTTGTTTTTAGAATAGCATTTGGACTTTGGGTTTTGAGATAAAGTTCTTCTTTGCCTTCAAGACTGCTGGTAATGGCCTCTTGAAAAACCTTCTTTTCAGTGTATCTTTTCTCGATTTGAGAAAGTATCGGTAAAAATATTTCTTCACTTATCTTGAGCCAGCTATTTACCGAAAAAGCCAAATAAAGGTCTATTTTTTCATTATTTTGAGCCAATAATTGAGTACTGATGGCCTTCATTTTTGTTAAATTCTGGGGCGTGGCAAAACGCTCTAAAAGCCCTAAAGCATGAGCAATGAGTTCGGGTTGTTTTGATTGGTTGATAATATCTGTTAGCACAGCTAAAGTAAGAGCATTTAAACCATCTAAGACATAAAGTGCGTGAATAGCCCTTGAAAACTCATTACTACTTTTGGTTAGGGCAATCAAATCTTTAATAATTGTTTTATCATGCTTAATCATCAAAAGATGTTGACTTCTATCACGCAGCCAGCCATTCGGATGGCTCAAAAACGCTAATAATTCCTTGGAAGTAGCCTTTGATAAATCAGGAATCGCATGAAGCTTACTTGATTTATGTACAACTTTCAAAATACGTCCTTCATTTTGTAAAGTATCCAATTTTTTGCCTGCGAGTTGTTCGGTCAAATATTGAGAAATATAAGCCTTGTGCTGAATAATTCCTCGGTGCATATCAACGATATAGATGGCTCCATCAGGGCCGTTGAATAGATTAACCGGGCGAAAACCTTCATCGGTTGATGCTATAAATTCTTTCTCTGCAATTGCCTGATTAGCAAATGTTTGAGTATTTTCAAAGCTTAAAATATTTCGTTTGATGAGGTTTGCTTCTGGGACACACACAAACGCATTTTGGTTATATTTTTCAGGAAAAGAAGCACCTCGATAGACCAATGGCCCACATGCAGCCGTAACATTTACCAAATAACCCTTTTCGTCTAAAATCCCCTTTTGATAGCCACGGTTAACCGATGTTTGATGAATAGGAAACACCTTATTATTTGTTAGTTTTTGTCCCTCAGCAATCATTGGCTTAAAGTACTTATTTCTAATGGCTCGATTTGGCAACACATAGTCACCCTGCAATTGTGTGCTATTATTATTATAGTATAATCGCCCAAAATTATCTTTTGTAATTCCCCATTGACCACGATAAGAAGTTGGCTCTTTTAACCACTTACCATTTTTTAGTTGATACCTAAAATTATAATTGGAGTTATATATCCAATTATCAATATTCATCATCAAACCGTTTGAAGAGTGTTCAACATTCCCCCCCTCAGCGTATATTGGGTCAACGAGGGTTTTCTTCCCAGGTTTATCATTTTTTATTTCTACAAACCAAAGTTTAGGGCCATCAACGTATAAAAGCCCTCCATATACATGAGCAAGGCCACGAGGCAAAACAAGTTTATCCAAAAAAGTTTTTGAGCGGTCAATCACACCATCTTTGTCAAGGTCTTCCAAAATAGAAATTCTACCATTTGCTTCGTCTTCACCGATACCTTCAAGATTTGGCATATAGCCAATCATTTCTACTACCCACATTCGCCCTTGATTATCGAAATCCATACTTACTGGAGCTTTGAAAAATGGTTCGGATGCGATTACACTCAATTCAAAACCTTCTTCAATTTTATAGTTTTCAAGCGAAATTTTGGGTTCTTCAAAAGAAATTATTTTAAATCCTACGATGAAAGCCGAAAGTATTAAAACAGAAATGTACGCTACCCTAAATGGTCTCTTTTTTGCCATGACTATCAAAAATTTTAAAATTATTGTTTTGGGTACATCCGCAGCATCAACACACCATGATGACGAATGTCTGTTTTAAATGAATTGTTAAAAGAACCGAGGTCTTTTTGTTGCCAAACATCTCTCAGTTGATATTTTCCTTTCAAGTTAATTTTATTAAAATCGAAGGTAAAAGTTTTCGATTTTTCATCACCCCAGCGAAAGTAAGTTTCAGGAGTTTTTCCAAAGTCAGCTACATTAAATAATCCAACGGCATACGAACCATCCTCTAATGGTTTTGCCCAAATCTGAACACCCTCTTCTTCCGATAAAAGCCTTGCTGACTTTCCGAGTGGGTCTTGATTAATTTCGATTATTTCATCGTTTGTCAATAAATTGAGGGTAAAGTCATCTAATTGTTCAATCGGACAACCAATGAGTAAAGGTGCTGATAATAAGCTAAATAAACTTACGTGGCTATACTGTTCGTCGGGTGTAAGTCGAGTTGGGTGCAGACTTGTACCTGTGGTAACATTTCCCAAAATCATCATATCGGGGTCAAGCCAATGCCCATGCCCACCAAACGGACTCCATTTGTCAAGCGTAAAAGCCGATACATAAAGGCTCAACCAAGAATCTCGAATGTCAGGGCCTGTGCGAAAGGTATTGGTTAGTTTTGCCCAATCTTTGGCATTTGTAAAAGGAGCAGAATTAGAAATACTATACACAATGTCTCGTCCAGAATTTTTCAAGGCTATCGACATTCGCTCGGCCGAAGGGACTTCAATCCGCCAATCATATTTCAGATAATCAATGCCCCAAGCTGCCATTTGTTTAGCATCATTTTCTTCAAATGTATATTTGCCTACATAGCGAAACGCTCGTTTATTATTTTTGATAAAATCAGTGATTTTCCCATTTGCAAAATCTGACGAACCGCCAATATAGCCTGCATAGCTCGTAATCATGGGCGTAGAATAGACTCCTACTTTTAAGCCCAAACCATGCACATAATCAATCATTTCCGTAAATTTTGGAAACTTTTCGTTAGGCTGAATGGCATTAAATTGTCCGCCACGTTGTCCTTGCCAAGCATCGTCAATATTAATATATGTCCATCCATGTTGGTTCAGCCCCATTTTTACCATTGCATCGGCCGAGGCAATTACTTTTTCTTGGTCTATATTTCTTGCCCAAGAATTCCAGCCATTCCAGCCGATTGGTGGCGTGAGGGCAATGGTATCGCCTATGATAATTTTTAAGGTTTTGGTGGTTTCTCCAAGTTCATTTTTTGCTTTCAGCGTTGCTAAGTAAGTACCTTTTTGAACGACATTTCCAGTAATAATTCCAGTTTTGGTGTCAACTGATAGGCCTTTAGGTAGATTTTTTGCTGAAAAACTCATCGGTCTTTGACCAGTGGCGGCAATTGTATAAAGAAAAGGGTTGTTGGGTCTTGCTCCGAAAAGTTTTGGTGAATTAATCTTAGGTTTTTTATCGGGTTTAGGTGTTAAAATGTATTTTTCATCAGAATTTGGCATATTTTGAGGAATAAAATCATCTTTCATTACAAACTGTGCATTTGCCCAATTAGAATATGACCGATTAAACCCTTTTTCTTCGATTATTACCAAAAGCCCCAACCGTTTAATGCCCTCCAAATTAACTTTTACGGGTTTTGGTTCGTCGCCGAGTTTCATTTCTCCGCTTTCAAATAATATCTTTCTATCGCCAATTACATAAAATTTGAGTGGTAAATCTTTTACGCCTTTGTCGTCAACTCCTATAATGGCCGAAAATTCAGCGGCGTGACCATCTAAGAAAAATGATAAAACACTCGTTGAACTTACGCCAACACCGTGTTTGAAATATTTTCCGTTCATCCGAATCGAGTCTCCGCCTGCATTGGTTTTGGGTAAAACCGCAGGTATGCCTTCTGAAAATGATTTTATCCCTAAATCATCCAGCCAAATTTGCTTGTTTTTTTGTGCAAAACTGCTGATGATTACGCAAAAACACAGTAGGAATAATGGATATATTTTGTTCATTTTGTTCAAAAAATCAAGAGAGTTTTATTGTGTGTTTGAATGGTGTAAAGCCTGTCAGATAAACCGTTGGAGCATCCATTGCGGGTAGGGCTCCTCTTAATTGTACGTTTTTATGTTCGATTTTTCCTGAACTAAAACTAATCGTATCGCCATTGACAGTATAAGTGCCTTTTTCACCCGAAAAAAGATACGCATTTTCTTTTGCTGGAAGTTTTGAAACACCCGAAAACTCCCCTCCTGCCCTAAAAATCAATTCAAGCGAAACAGGAACCCCTTCTGTTCCGTTCATGTCGATTTCGACCTCAAGTCCGTTATTGGCTTCTTTGATTTTTACAGTTGTTTCGAGCTTCTGTATTTCACTTTGTTTTCTTAGAGTTCTTGGCATTTTGTCTAAATCACCATCTGGAGAGATTTTATCTTTTTCAAGTGGTTGATAATAAGGTCCTTCGAGCGATTTTGTCAAAACCCAAGTATTGCCTTGCTGCTCAATTTTTTCTGACTGAAATTGTCCCTTTCCAAAAAAAGAACTTGCTACTCGCATAGCTTGCAAAACTGCATTTCCTTTATGAAAAGTAAGCCAACTCGTATTATTTGATAAAAGGGTACTGTCCCAATTAGTACGTCGGATACGCACTACTCCCGAATACGGAAATGCCTTTGCATAACTGGTCGGCAAGGGTTTATCGGCGGGTAAATCTTTCCAAAGTGTTGGGTCTTCTAAGAAATAATCGAGGTAGCCCGCCAATTGCTCTTTGGAGCTGGTTTTCTCAATTTGACGAGCCATTGCAGCCATTTCTCCATTATTTTTCTGCAATGCCATGAAACGATAGCAATAATAATATTTCGACATATTGCCAATCGTGCCTTTGTCTTGTCGGTTCGATGCTTCCGTTACAACCTCGCCGTTCGGGTGAACATAAAACAGAGTCATTTCGAGGTTCTTTAATACTGGCTCCAGTAATTCTGGTTTATTTAAGCCTTTTGCCATGATTATCAACGAGCGATTAACAATAGGCGAATAGCTATTGGTACTTTTTTCGGTGTATTGTCCGTCTGGGTCGAGGTCAATGTGCTCGGCGAGCCACTGGTCAATACGATTGAGGTAGCGTTTGTCAGGAAAAAGCTCATTTAATTTTGTTAATGCAGCCGACACAACCCAGCGGTGATTGGGTGTATGAATTCCACCAACAATGAGGCCTTCTCCTGCATTTTTCAAGAATTTTTGCAGTAATTCAAGCGTGCTTTCTGAACCTTTTGTGTTTGATTGTTTCAAAAATTTGTAGGCAGGAACAATATTTTCCAGTACGAAAGCAGTATCGGGCGTTGAGTGAAAATTGGTTGCTAATAAATCAATCGTTCCGTCAGCGTGCTGAAATTTGAGCATCGCTTTTGCAGCGGCTTCGACTTCTTTCAAAACCTCAGTTGATTGATAAAACGAAGACTCTGGACAAGAGATGAGCATGCAAGCCTTTGCAATAAAACCGCTGGTCGTATGTGGGTTCGGAATTTCAACATCGTCAGTATAGCCGCCTACATACCTATGCTTTGGGTCAGTAACTTTAAGTTTCTTAAAATTGGGTAACTGCTGGTCATGTATTTTTATCCATTCGATTACCCAAGCTGGTTTTTCGGCACTATTTCTTTTTTCAAAAACGTTAAATCCAAGCATTGGAATTGCACAAAGAGAGCTTACTCCCATTGTCACAAAATTTCTTCTATTCATGGTGGTTGTAATTGGTTAGGGTTGAATGGCTTTTAAAACTCTCTGATTTTTATACTTCTGAAATGCACCTCATCGCCGTGGTCTTGTAAAAGAATGTGTCCCGAGATGGCTTGAGCAAAGTTTGGGTAGGTACTGTATTTGCTTTTGGCAATTAAATTACGAAAAATTTGCGAATGGCGGTCATATTCAACCATTTTAAGGTTATTTAGCCAATGTTCGATATGTCCATCTTTTGAGACAATGCGTAATTTATTCCATTTCCCAGGCTGATTCATACGTTTATCCAAATTGCCTTCAGATAAATTTTCGGCCGTGATTAAATCATAGAGTGAACCAGTGGTTCGGTTACCATTCACACCCGCTTTGGCATCAGGGTGTACTTTATCATCTAAAATCTGAAACTCTGGGCCTAATCCTGTGCCTGCTTTTTTCTTACGGTCTTCTACAACAAAATATTTTATCCCACTATTTGCTCCAGTTGTAAGTTTGAAATCCATTTCGAGTTCAAAATTTGAAAACTCTTTGTCAGTGATGATGTCGCCACTTTTCACCAAAGTGTCTTTTTTTGTACCTAAAACCTTCAAAACCCCATCTTGAATTGCCCAGCCCACTGTTGGAAATTTATCATAATTTGCTAAACGCCAGCCTTCGGTCGTTTTACCATCCCAAAGCAAACGCCAGCCTTTTCTGATTTCGTTTTCAGATAATTTATTGACCAAATAGCTTACTTCGGGGGCTTCTTCGCCACCTTTCCAGACAACATCTTGCAGATTTTCAGTAGCGATTCTTATATTTTTCCATTGAACAGAAAAGCCTACTTGTTCTTCTCGTTTGATTTGGTGTACTTGTAATGCAATGAAGCCACGAGCGGTTTGTGTATCTAAAAGGTTCGCACACGGCACGCCGTTTATCCAAGTTTTGATGCTATTTCCGATGGCTTCGATATGATATTTATTCCATTGGCCGTTTCGGAATGCCTTTCTACCTTTCTGATTTACCGATAAAGGGTATAACCAGCCGTTGCGTCCTTCGTCGAATATTCCACCACTCCAAGCTCGGTCGCCAGGGTCAATTTCCACCTGATAACCATGCACTTTACCTGCTTGAATGTTTGGGTCGCTGATGCTTCTGATTTGAATACCCGAGTTTAAGCCAATATCAACTTTCACCTCCAATTCCAACACAAAATCACCGTATGTTTCATCTGTACATAAAAATGAATTGGGTGTATTGAGTTGAGAAAGACCAACAATAGTTTTGTTGACAACTTTGTATTCGGCATTGCCATTCTTTTTTGTCCAGCCTTTAAAATCTGTACCATTAAAGAGTTCTTTCCATTGGGCTTGAGCAAATGAAAAACAGCAAAGAAGTAAGATAGTGGTTAGGATTGAAAATATTTTTTTTTTCATAGTTAGGGTTGAAATAATGGTTTTAGTAAAAAAAAGAGAAGAAAAAACTTCTTCTTCTCTTTCAACCTTATGTTTATTAACTAATCTACTCTAATTAATAACCTTCATTTTGCTTCATTGCAGGGAATGATAAATCAATTTCACTTTGTGGAATTGGTCGTAAATAATGTTTGTCGGCAATTGCTTGTCCTTTTACCCAAGGGTTATATTTTTTCACTCGCTCAACCAATTTTCCTGTTCTTTTCAAATCGAACCAACGGCTATATTCACCCATAAACTCTCGTGTTCTTTCATCCAAAATCATATCAACTGAAATATTCGATGCGGTGGCTCGGTATGAAGTTGTTTCGAGAGATTTTTGGTTTTCGGGAGCTGCTGCACGTTTTGGGTCTGTTCCTTTTTTTGTACCTAAAGCACGATCAAGAATTCGGTTGTAGTAAACTTCAGCACCGCCCAGTTTTCCACCTTTAGCACCTTTCACAATGGCTTCTGCTGCAATTAGGTAGGCTTCGGCCGAACGAAAAACACACTCATTGAAAGTTCCGAAAGCATCGCCATAAGGAATACCTGGCTGCCAAAACTTCCACATCAAAGGAGCTTGAATATTAAATCCAGAATTATCAATCGGATAACCACCGCCATATTCGTCAGTATTCACGACAGCATAGTTTTTCTTTCCTCCTAAATCAATTCCTCTTTCGGCCAATGTTGTAGCTGGTTTATTCCAAGGGCGGCAAACCAAAACAGTATCACCAACTGCAAAATTTACTTTCAAATTAGCATTGCTTAATGGTAGCGGTTTATAATCTTTCACCGCTGCAAGTGCATAGCCTACATTTACAAAATTATGAGCATAGCGAGTATCATTATCGGGGTCGAAAAAGCGATAAGTCGCCGTATTGATTTGATGAGTACCGAGACAACGATTATAATCACTCGTTCTGCCTTTGCTTCCCACAAAACCTTCACCACTTGGGCCAAATTTTGAGTGTAAATCATTTCCTCCTGCTACATCTTGTGTGAAAGCAGGGTCAGTTTTATTAGTTAAAACATCAGAATTATACTGTACAGCAAAAATGATTTCGGCATTTTTATCGTTCTGAGCTCCTGTATATTGCGTCAAAGGATTATTTGAACGCTTAGGAAATAAATCACTGTAATTTGCGGCCAATGGATAAGTATCAATTATTTTGTCGGCATAAATTAGAGCCAAATCAAAATCAGCGTTTGTTCCACCAAGCGAATTGTTGTAATTCCAGCCCCTTGTCAAATACACACGAGATAACAAAAACTGAGCAGCACCTTTGGTAATACGACCATAATTTGAGGCAACAGCAGGTAATTTTGCCTCACAATCAAGCAAATCGGCAATGATTTGTTTGTAAACATCGGCCGCAGGCACACGAGGAAAATCTTTTTTGGGTGTGGTTACTTCTGCCAATGGCATCGGAATATCGCCCCATTGTTGAACAGCGTAAAATAAGCATAATGCTCTCAAAAATTTCGCTTCTGAAACCCTTGTATCTTTCAATGCCGCTGCCATTGTTGTTATATCACCTGCACGAGAAACTACGGTATTTGTTCGAGCAATTTCGGCGTACAACAATTGCCACAAACTTTGTATTTCGGGCAAAGTTGCATTAAATCGGGCATCATATACATCATACAAACTTGGAAGATTCTCTTTGCCGTTGACCGCCGAAGGATTCCAACCACCTTGAGCTGAAAACACATCGGTTCCGTTAAGTACCAAAATTCTGTTTTGATGAATATTTCTTAATAAAGGATAACAAGAGCGAACCAAATCTTCAAAACCTGCTTCCGTTTGATAATATACGTCAGTTGTTAGGGTCGATTTTGGAATTTCGTCCAAAAACTTATCTTTACAGCCAGTTAGAACAAGAAATAAACTTGTAACCAGCCAAAAATTATATCGTTTGAATAGTATTGATTTCATTTTTTTGTCAATTTTAGGGTATTAGAAACTTACATTAAGACCAACACTTACGGTCATTGACGGTACGTCGTCTTGGTAAATTGCTGAATTGAATTCTGGGTCAAATCCTACGTATTTTGTAAATATGAAAGGATTCAGCACTTGCGTGTAAATTCTGGCATTCGATAATTTCCAAGCATCCATTTTTCCTTTTGGGAGCGTATAACCCAAAGTGATGTCAGAAATTCTCAAGAAACTTGCATCTTGATAATTGATAGCACTACGATATGGATTTGCCGCTACTACACCAAAATAAGTGTTTGAAGGATTATCGCTCCTCCAGTAATCTAATTCGGCAAGTCGGTTATATCTTGTTCCAGTAAGTTCGCCAAATGTTCCAGCCAATGTATTATTTGAATATTGCGTGCCGTTGCGATAGTATGCAAAAAACGATAAATCAATGTTTTTATATTTGAAACGATTCGTAAGCCCCATTAAGAAATTAGGTAGCTGTGTTCCCAGCACCTTTCTATCGTCGATTCCTTCGGTTGAGGAAATTTGCCCATCATTATTTTGGTCAACCACTCTTACCGAACCAGGCACTTGCTTATATTTTGTAGCTAAATCTTTATCAGCCGTTTGCCAAATTCCATCAAATTCATAATCAAAATTCGCTCTGATTGGATAACCCACAAAAAGTTTGTTTCCTTTATCGGCCAACTGTCCATTACCATATAATTCGAGTAGTTTATTATTGTTTTTCGTGAATGTAAGCGAGGTATTCCATGAAAAATTTGGTCTTGCCACATTGACGGTGTTTAATAATATTTCGACACCTTTGTTCTGAATTTTACCCACATTTGAAATTACCTGCGAAAAACCCGAAGCAGTTGGAATTTTTTGATTGAGAATTAAATCAACCGTTTTTCGGTCATACACTTCAACAGTTCCAGCGATTCTGTTTCCCAAAAAACCAAAATCTAAACCAAAGTTCAACTCTTTACTGCGTTCCCATCTCAAGTCTTTGTTGGCTAAATTAGAGGGAGCAAATCCATAGGCAGCAGTTCCATCAAAGTCATAACCAGTATTTAGCAAGCCAGCTTGCGTACTGTATGGATTTACGGTCGAATTTCCTACTTCGCCGTAGCTTACTCTTAATTTTAAATTAGATAAAACTTTGACATTTTGCAGAAATTTTTCGTCAAGTAATCGCCAAGCAAAAGCAACTGATGGGAAAAATGCCCATTTGTTTCCAGCCGCCAGTTGCGATGCACCATCCGAACGACCTGTGAGGGTTAATAAATATTTATCATTGAATGAATAATTAACCCGCCCCATATAGGAAGCAATTGAACGCTCAACCAATGAACTCGAAAAGCCTGTGATCGAACCCGTATTTAAAGCATACCAATCAGAGTTAAAAGGAAGGTCTCTTGCTGCTATCGTATATGATTCATTTCTTTGATAAAATGCACTCTGTAAACCAGTTAAAGTAATTCGGTGCTTACCCAAATCTAAATTATAGTTGATAATATTATCAAGCGTATAACTTCCAATGATTCGGTTGTCGTATTGAGCTCTTGGTTTTGCCCCAATTTGCGATTTTGTCCAAGAGCCTCTGAAATCTCCAATTCTTGAATTTCCGTAAGTCGCCGAAAGCGAAGAACGAATACTCAAACCCTTGATTGGCGTATATTCGACATAAGTATTACCCATGATATTAGCCGTTGTGGTTTGCAGTTTCGACTGCGTAGGGTCAACATCATTCAACGGATTTGGTACTTGCTTATCATTAATTCCCATCCAGAAAGCCAATCCATCTACATTTACTTCTTGATTTTCACTTGGGTTTGCTATATCAGCGTAATATGGCACACCAGTTGGTCTGGCACGGTATGCACCTCTCAATGATTCTTGCGAACCTAAATTTTGGTTAGAGTAAGTAACATAAGAAGTAAACCCAACCTTGAAATGTTCGCCCAGTTTACTATCAAGCCCCGCATTTAAATTATAACGCTTGAAATTGGTGCTGATTACGTTTCCATCTTCGTTTAAATATCCACCCGAAAAGCGATAGGTTGTTTTTTCTGTTCCACCCGAAACACTAATATTATGGCTCATTTGTAGGCCATTATGTGTCACTAAATCAACCCAGTCAGTACTTTTGCCACCATTAATAACTGCTAATTCGGAAGCTGTAAAAGTAGCCCCTGTTGAACCTTCTAAAATTCTATCAGTGTAGGTAGATTTGTAAAATTCCTGAGCGGTCATCATTCTTGGTAGATGAGCGGGGGTTTTCATCCCTACATAAGCATCATAACTTACACGAGGCTTTCCTGAAATACCTTTTTTTGTGGTAATAATAATGACCCCGTTTGCCCCTCTTGCTCCGTAAATAGCCGTTGATGAAGCATCTTTTAGCACATCCATTGTTTGAATATCATTTGGATTGAGGTTATTAATATCTCCACCCATCAGACCATCAATTACAACTAAAGGAGCGGTCGAGTTATTAATCGTATTTTCGCCCCTAATTGTGATATTATAACCACTCCCAGGGCGGTTATCAGATTTTGTTACGGTTGCTCCAGCTACTTGCCCTTGAATAGCTCTTGCTGCCAATGTTGGGTTTGCTCTTACAATATCTTTCGATTGAATTGAAGACAAAGCACCTGTTAAGTCTCTCTTTTTCTGCTCTCCGTAGCCAACCACAACCACCTCTTCGAGCTGTTTTAAATCAGCTTTTAGTGTAATGTCAAAGATGGTGCGATTGCCGATTGCCACTTCTTGCGACTCGTAGCCCACAAAACTGACAATCAATAATTCACTTTCGTTTGGGACACTCATACTAAATTCCCCATTGATGTCAGATGTTGTGCCCTTATTTGTACCTTTTACCGCTATACTTGCCCCAACTATCATTTCTCCTTTATCATCTTTTACACTGCCTTTGATAGGTTTATCTAAAATTATGGGAGCAGTTTGCAGGTTTTCATTTTCAATAAGTCCTACTTTTGGTTCGATTCTTTTAAGGATAATTTGTTTGCCCATTACCTTATAATCTAATTGAAGCGGTGAAAGTAGATTTTTCAACACATCGCCCAAAGTAGAGTTATCCATTTTTATACTTACCGTTTTCTCTGCTTTTATTAGATTTGAGCTATAAATGAATCTAATATCTGCCGATTTTTCGATTTCATTCAAAACCTTTTTTATGGGCTGAACTTCCGCTTTAAGGCTAATTCTTTTATTCAAGATTTCTTGCGAATAACCATCATGAGCGAAGGAAACTCCAACAAAAAACAATAGAAGAATCAACTGTGAAAATGTAACTCGCAAGAAACTACTCGTTTTCTTACAAATCAGTAGATTTTTTTTCATAGTTTTATTTAAGGGAAAAATAGATATTACTGTTTGTTTACGCTTATAGTGATTAGGTGATTTGAATAATGTTTTTACTTACAGCCACTACTTTTGATGATAAATTTATTGTCAGATTCTTCATAAGTTGCGTCTAAGGCAATACATATCAGTTTGATTTTCTCGATAAGTGGTTCGTCTGATAAATGTGCTGTAAGTTTGCAGTTTGCCAACTTTTCTTTGTTATAACTTATCTCAATGTTGTAGGCTTTTTTGATTACCTCAAGAATTTCGGTTGCAGGTGTATCGTCGAAATCGAAAGAAAGTTTTTGAATAATTTGGAATAACTGGTCTTGTTTAACAATCGCTGGTTTTTCTATTTTTTCATCATTTTGGTTAATTTTCACTTGTTGATTAGCCTCTAACACAAGCCCTTCTAAAGTTTTACCGTTGATTTTTTCATTTTTGCGAATATCATTTTGCATGATAATTGATACTCGTCCAGTTTTGACAATCACCTCGGTTTCAGCAAGATTTGTTTTCACACTAAAACTTGTCCCTAATACCTTAGTAATCAAACCATTAGCATAAACAAAAAAAGGGTTTTTAGAGTTTTTTTGTACTTCAAAAAACGCTTCTCCCGACAAAATCACATCTCTTTTGTTTTTATTATATTGTTGTGGTGAATAGCTAATTCTACTTTGTGGTTGTAAAATCACCGAACTTTCATCGGGTAGAGTTAGTAGCATTGGAAAGGCTGTGGTATTTTCTTTTTCGTAAATTTCTCCTGTTTGTTTTTTTGTATTTTGTACGAGGTTTTCATAAGAAACTTTTGTGGGCTTTGAAAACTCTGACCACCCTACCCATGCAAAAATTAACATAGCGGCTGCCATACCAAACCATTTTAAGAACACATCTCGCTGGCTTTTATCTTCAATAGTTTCAAAAGCTTGTTTTTCTATGGCCGCATTTGCAAGATTCTGTTTGATTTTCTCAAATCCCTGCTCAAGGCTATGAAAATATTGCGGATTTTGCGATTCCCATTCGTCAAGGTATTGATAGAAAAGTTCTTGATTTTCTTTGACTTTAAGCCACTCTTCAATCATTTTGTATTGCATTGAAGAGTGCTTTCCGTCGAAGTAGTCAAATATTATTTTTTTTGTAAGTGATGATTCCATGTTAAAAGCCTAATTTTTAAATTCTTGTGGGTTTAGTTTAAAAATATCCAAAGTACAGCACTCAGAATCCATTCTGATTTGAGTTCTTGACGGATTTTTGCCAATGCCCTACTTATCAAACGTTCTACAGCACTAACCGTAATTTGCATTTCAAGTGCTACTTCGGTATATTTTTTCCCTTCGAGTCGGTTTAATTGAAACGCTTTTCTGGACTGCTGCGGCAAATTCTGAATTGAAGTTTCCAGTTTTTTTGTCAGTTCGTGAAAATGTAAAATTTCATCAGGCTGAAGTACCACCGAACTATCAGAATACTGAAAATCAAATTCGTTATTTTCTAAATTGGTCGTTCGGTTAATTTCATTTTTTATAGTATTGTAAGCCCTATATCTAACCGAAGTATAGAGGTACGAGCGATAAGAAGTGGCAATATTTTCATATACCTTATTTTGCCAAAAATTAGTAAAGACCTCTGCCACAATATCTTCGGCCATTTCTTTTGAATATACAAATCGAATAGCGTGATTACATAAATTAGTATAATATTTTCTGAAGAGTAATTCAAAGCCTTTTTGTGGGGATTCGACGAAAGTTTTTTCAATAAAATATTCTTCAGAAATCACCTTAGTTTCTTCCGAAAATTTAATGATACTTATTATATCTTTCTCAGTGGTATCTTCCTTGTGCTTAAAGTGTAGCATTATTCGGAAATTTTATTGTACAATTCTAAGACATTTTTTTCTTATTTTACCCCACATTAGGAGATGTTTTTTTTTGATATTGTTGAAAATGATAAAGAATATTTTGGTGGGTTTCAGTAAGTTATGCTATGATCTATGGCATAAAGGCCTCGTGAATTTTAATGGTAGCATTGCTTTAGTGTAGATTTGAGACCTGAAATAATAACTATTATACCTTTATATCTTGAATTTCACTATACAGTTTTCTCCACTAAGTGACAAGTATTGATCCGAAGTATATTAATAAACAGCGTTTAAGTTTCAGTCCACTTTTTCATACCATTGATAGACTTTAAATGAAAGAAAGACTGGCAATTTTGCTCATTCCAGATAAAATTAAAATTGTTGAGGAAAAAACTACGAATTGAATGGTCAAATAAAGAACTCAATACCTCTTCAAGAAAAACGTTACTTGAACTGGAGAAACCCAGCTTCAAGTTTCAAGCAGATAGAAAGATTTACTTGTTTTTCAATTCCTTCATTGAAAAATTGATATGTAATTTTGATGAGCGACTTTCAGTAGGCAGATTTCAAGAAGTCAACCAATGGGGAGTATGTATAAAGTTGTGCCACATTTAATAAATATGGCACAAGTATTTTTCTATTTCTGATAAATTCTACCACCAAAAATCTTGCTTCCAACTCGAATCATGGTGCTGCCTTCTTCGATTGCAATAGCGTAATCACCACTCATGCCCATTGAAAGAATGGTTAATTGTGAATGATTGATTGTTAATGATTGGTAAAAATTTTTCAGCTTTTTAAATTCTTTTCTGATTTGAGTTTCATCTTCGGTGAGGGTTGTCATTCCCATCAGACCTACGATTCTTACGTTTGGAAGTTTTTCCAGCGTCTCAGCTTTCAAAATCTCCAAACATTCTTCTTCAGTCATGCCGCTTTTAGTGTCTTCTTCGGCTATATAAATTTGCAATAAACAATCAATAACTCGATTATTTTTGGCAGCTTGTTTATTGATTTCCTGCAAAAGTTTCAAACTATCTACCGAGTGAATCAAACTCACAAAAGAAGCAATATATTTCACTTTATTCGACTGTAAATGGCCAATAAAATGCCATTCAATGTCCTTTGGCATTTGTTCGTATTTATCGACCAATTCTTGCACGTAATTTTCGCCAAAACGCTTAAAACCAGCATTATAGGCTTCCATTAGCATTTCCACAGGCTTGGTCTTCGACACCGCCACCAGCGTTACACCTTTCCCTTCAATCTCTTTTTCGATGAACTGAATATTTTCTACAATTGCCATAGTTAGAGTTCTGAGTTTAGAATTCTGAGTTCTGAGTCTGGACCGAGTATCTCACTCAGAATTTAGAACTCAGCACTCATAACTCTATTATGATGCCACCGAAGTTTGGTAAATATCGTACCAGTCTTCACGGCTCAATTTAATATCTGATGCACTGGCAGCATTGCGAATACGAGCTTCTGACAGTGAGCCAATGATGGGTAAAGTACCCAACTGCATCAACCATGCAACAGCCGTTTGCTCTACGTTAGCATCGTATTTTTTACCGATTGCTTCGAGTTTTATCTTTAAAACTGCCGATTTGCCTTCTTTTCCATCAAGAATTTCGCCACCAGCGAGCGGAGCCCAAGCCAAAGGCTTACTGAAACTTTGCTTAATAAAATCAAGACGACCATCTTCGATTGCCGAAATGTTCATCAAATTTAGCTCAATATGGTTCGTCACGATTGGAATCGTGAGGTAAGAAGCCAATAATTGGTGTTGGAATGCCGTGAAATTAGCCACTCCGATATGCTTAACTTTTCCCGAATTAACGATTTCGGCCAAAGTCATAGCTGTTTGCTCTGGGTCAGCTAAAAAATCACTTTGGTTCAGTAAGAAAATATCTAAATAATCTGTTTTGAGTTTTTTCAATGAATTTTCAACACTACTCACAATATAATTATGAGAATTATCGAAATAACTTACTTTACCATTTTTGCGAATACCACACTTACTGAAAAGTACGATGTCTTCACGCTTGAATGACTTATTGCTGATTATCTTTCCAAAATGCTCCTCGATGGTCGAATCACCGTAAATATCGGCATGGTCAAAGGTATTAATGCCCAATTCTAAGCATAAATTAATGATTTGCTCCATTTTGGCTGGAGTATTTTCTAAATTTTCCCAACGCCAAAATCCATAAATAGCTTCCGATACTTTCGGCCCCGAATCACTGAGATATACTTTCTTCATGTTGTACAAGATTTTTATTAAAGTGCGTAAAGATAATAGTTTTAGTTTACTGCTTCTCTAATTTTTCTTGTTCTTTGCTCAATTCTTAGTGATTTCCGTAATTTTTCTCACCTGCTTTTATCTCAATCGTTAAGAGATTTTGTTTTGGTGGCAGCGGACAAGTTGCATAAGGTGTGAAAGCACACGGTGGATTGTATGCTTTATTGAAGTCAATATACGTGTATCCATCGGCATCGGGCTTGGCGGCATATACAAATCGGCCAGCACCGTAGGTTTCTTTTTTATTGGTTTTATCACCGAAGATGATAAAAAACTCATCACCTTCTTTCAGAGCATCTAATTTATATTCTTTTCCTGCAATCGTAAAGGCCAAAATCCCAGGTGAATCTTGTTGTGAAGTTTGTCCCGTTACGTCCAAAATAGCAATTTTCTTGCCTTCTGTTGGTACAAATTTGGCTTTTAGCTTCCATTTTGGGTCAATTTTGAAAGTTTCGATTCCGTGAAATTCTTTCAAAAATGGACTTTCTAAATCTCGAAGCCTGATGGCGTAACGTTCGCCACGTTTTATTATAAACCAACGTAAGGAATTATGTTTCAAAACTATGCTTTTTTCGGCGGGAAAAAGTTTGAGTTTTTCAACCGTTTCATTCTCATTAAAAACCTCGGCATCGGCTTTAGTTTCCACAAAAACTTCTCCTTTTGATAAAATTATTTCACCCAAGAAAGCCTTACTTCTTTCTTTCGGAAAAACAATTTTGTTTTCAGTGTTTCCACCAAACGAATTTCTGCCTTCTTCGAGCCAAAACAAGCCCGCCAGATTTAGCCAACCGTTTTCTTTTTTTAGCCCCTCAATTCGATTCTGATGCCAAGTTTTTATTTCTTTTTCGTAGTCAGAATCATCGGTTTTGAAGCTAAACGAAAATAAGATTATCGAAGCTAAAACTCCTAAAATGCTGAATTGGGTTTGATTCTTTTTCATGAGAAATGTTATCTTTAAAAGCCTAAATTAATAAAAAACTAATCTTTTCTGGCAAAACATTATCATTTTTAATCGTATCACACCTTATTTTCGGCAAAAAAGGCGTGACACGAGTCTTATTAAAACGAATATCGAAGCGTTGTTCCATAAGTACGAGGGTCGCCCAAAATACCTGCGTATTGTCCAGCACTACCTGGGGCAGCCAATAACTGCTCAAAATAATCTTTGTTAGCAAGATTTCTTCCCCAAACAAAAAGCGAAATACCATTTGATGCTCTAAAACCAATTCTACCATTGAGCAATGAATATCCATCAATATTTAAGAATTGAGAAGGCGATGGACTTGATGAAAATTCCGAACGAAAATAGACATCAACAGCCGCAAAGTAATTACCTTTTAAGCCCAGCAGATTTCCTTTAGTACTTGCCTCTGCCCCAAACGACCCTGACCATTTTGAAATACCAGGTAAACGTCCGCCCGAAACATCTTTGAAAGCCTGCGTTCCACCCACTTCTTCCAATGGCACTGGTGCATTGGTGAATGAAATATATTTTCCATCGGTATAAGCCAGTGCCGCATTGAAAGTAAAATGATTATTTATTCTAATATTTCCGTCAACCTCCACTCCTCTTACTCGCACTTTTTCGGCGTTTGCTAAATAGCCACGGTTTACCCCAGGTTCGGGCGTTTGTACTTGCGTTTGATAATCCTTGATTTCATCATTGAAGATTACAACATTTAAAACAGAATTAGAAGATGGTTTTGTTTTGAAACCGACTTCAACATGTTTCACAAACTCTGGTTTTACTTCTGCAAGTTCAACCAATACTCTCCCGCTGGCCGTTGGCAAACCACCAATATTTACACCAACTGGCTTATAACTAACCGAATACGTAGTAAAACTATTGATATTTTTATTGATTTTATATTGTAGCGTTAGCTGACCTGAAAAATTTCCTTCGGTAGCTTCTGTATCGAATGCCTGATTTGTATAAACTGCATTTTTGAGGGCAATTAGAGCAGCATCAGTTGTTTGAAGGCCACCATAAGTTTCTCTTTTATAATGGGCGGTTTTCTTGTCATAATTATATCTTATACCTGGCAAGATATGTAGTTTTTCGTTAATTGACCAGTCGGCTTGACTAAAAGCCGCTAAACTTGTGCTTTGGATTCGGTTGGTTGTACGAATACCAAAATTATCAAACAAACCAGCGGTTTTCCATAAAGCACTTGTCGAACTTTGAGCAAAACGCCATTGTGCAGAACCCGCTTCTTCGGTCTGAACTGGGTCAGAGTTTAAATCTTGCCATAGACCAAATACGCCTACAACTCCACTCAATTTTGAAGATATTTTTCCTGAATAACGAATTTCTTGCGATAATTGCTTATGCACTGAATTTCCTGATGAAATCGTAAAAATCGGTAAGCCCGTATAGTCACGGTCATTTAACGGCACCCATTTCCAATAACGCCAAGCCGAAGTTGAGGTAAGCGTTCCATTTCCGATTTTAATATCAGCATTCAACGAAGCTCCACCGAGTTGATTATCAGCCTTTGATGGCGTATCGAGGTCGACAATTCTCTCGAATGGACTGCTATATGGTAATTTATAATTTAGGTCTTTGATGATGGCATCAAACTGGCGATACGCTGCACGTTTGGTTGTAACAACACCCGCCACTGGCCAACCATAACCATTTGGTTTTTGGTCAGTCATATCGGCAATGAAAGTGATTTTAATTTTATCGGTTGGCGTGTATAACAACTGCCCTCTCACACCCAAATTATTTATATCGTTCATGCTTTGTTGGGTCTTTACATTATAAAGAAGTCCGTCTCGTTGAGTACCCGAAAAAGAGATTCTTGCCGCCAATTTCTTGCTTAAAGCCCCTGACAATGAGCCTTTTGCTTGAATATAACCATAGTTTCCGTAGCTCAATTCAAAACTGGCAGTTGGGTCGAAACTGGCCTCACGAGTAGTAATATTGAAAGCACCAGCCGTTGTGTTTTTACCAAAAAGTGTTCCTTGTGGTCCACGCAAAACCTCCACACGGTCGATGTCAACGAAGTCGAGAGCCGTGGCGGCTGGGCGTGCGTAATATACACCATCGACATAAAAACCTACTCCTGGGTCGATACCATCGTTGGTCAAACCGAAGGTCGAACCCAAACCACGAATATTTAAAGTAGTATTACGTGCATTTGAAGCGTAGAGCTGAACGGTTGGAACGAGTTCTTTCAGACGATTTACGTTGAAAGCACCTGCATCTTCGGCCGCAGCCCCACGAATCACCGAAATTGGAATCGGAATATCCTGCACAGCTTCCTGACGACGGCGTGAAGAAACCACTACATCGGCCAATTTATTTACGTCTTGTTCGAGTTTGATAATTACTTTACTTTCATTAATTACGATTTCTTTTTTTATATATCCGACATAAGAAATAATAAGTATAAAGGGCAATTTTTGACCAGTAATGAGAGCAAAATCTCCGTTTGCATCAGTCGTAGCACCATTGGTTGTACCTTTAATTGAAACCGTTGCTCCAATGAGAGCTTCGTTTGTAATCTCATCTATTATTTTGCCCGATACGGTGGCGTTGATAATTGGTTTGTCTTGAGCAGAAACATAAAGTGGCAAAAGAATTGCACCTAAAATTAGTATTGAATTTAAAAGTTTTTTCATTAATTTGTATTCGTTTAATGCAAAATAAGGTCTTGGCAGACAATCTTCGGATTGCTGTCGGGAGTCATTTAGCGGTGATATTTTTTTTGTTAAACTCGACCAGTTTGGTGGCAGCCAAACTGGTTTTTTATTACATAATTTGTTAGTTTTTACAGATAATTTTTAAGTTCATTTATTGAATATTTTTTGTTTGATGAAGCAAAACTAAGAATCTATATTTAATCTACCAAATAAGTAGAGTAATAAATTTTAAGTTTTTTTAACTAAAAATAAAAAAAGTAAATGAAATATTAGAATGGTGCTATTTACATGCTAATATTTCATTTAAAATATCGTTTGAATGTGGTTTTACTTCAATAAAAAATCATCTTATTTTACTGATATGCACTTGCTCATTGAGGGCATCTTCAAAGAAATGATGAATAGTGAAGGTTTGCTCCGCTCCCACTTTCTGGCCTGTTTGGCCTAACATCCATTCGATTATTGCCCCAATCGCCAAAATTGGTACAATCCATAAAATAGTAGTATCGAGTTTTAGACTCATTCTGACCAGCCCAATCATCGTGATAAAAAATACTCCCAACCCAAAAAAAACATAGCCCATCAGAAATATCGCCCAAACACTCGGATGTGGACCGTACATTCCTCTAATAATTGTTTTATGGTCGTCGGTTTCTTCAAAACTAATGCTTAATTGTGGCGACCAATAATGCTGTTGTTCGGGTTTGATTCTGAGCAAGCCGTGCGTATTAAAAACCTTACCTTCAACGGGCAGCGATGTTTTTTCAAGTCCATCGGTAAGTAGTTTTACAATCTCGTTGGTACTTTTTTCGGTAGTAATCTTAAATTTTGGACGGGTACGAAATGAGGTCATTGTATCAAGGGTTTAGAATAGATAATGACCAAAACTATCGAATGATTTTTTATCTTGAAATGAGAAAAATCATATTTTAGTGTGAAGATTCGAGGGATTTTAGCAACTGGACAAGTTTTCATCTATATAATTTTTATATTTACCGCACCAAAATTGCAAAAACCAATGCCAATCAAAGATTTATTGAAACCCGAAAAGACTTTTCGTATTACTGGAATGCTTAGAATTGAGAGCGAAGATGACCGTTTTCTTGGCCCTGGCCGATTAGAATTGCTCGAAAATATCATCGAAACTGGTTCGATTAGTCAAGCTGCCAAACAAATGGGAATGTCATATAAAAAAGCTTGGGATTTGGTAAATTCGATGAATCAGCATACAATTAAGCCCATCGTCAGCACGCAAACTGGCGGCGAAAAAGGTGGCGGAACAATTGTTACCGATGAGGGTAAACAACTGATTGCGGCATTTAAAAAACTCCATGAAGAGTTTCAAGCATCGTTTGATGAAAAAATTAAAATCTTTCTACAATCTTAAATTTAGATTTTTTTAATCTCAATACTTTGTAAACCTTTTACATGTCGGCGACCTGTCTTAAAATCTTTTGTGGCAATTAGTAAGATTCGTTCAGTGCTTTCAGCTTGACTTTTACCATCAGCTTCCAACACAATAAAAAACGAATTTCCGATTTCAGTATTAAAAAGTTCGTTCCAAGATAAAACAACCGAATATCCATCAGATGCCTTGATTATCAAATAATATTCACTCAAAACTTTAGGACTTTCAGCCGTAATCTTTACATCTTTGAGCAAATTTAGCAAAGGCACACCCTTTACATTTTTATATTCTTTCCGAAATTCTCCTGCGTGATTCGCAATTTTAAAATCACCAATTTCGATGCTTTTTTCTCGCTGTAAGTCAGAAAAGTTTATTGTTTTAGGTTTATCGACCAAACCCGATATTGTAAACTGATTTGTTGATTCTACATTTTTTTGTGCAAAGCCAAATGTTATCGAAAAAACAAAAAGTAAGGTAACAGATAGTTCTTTCATGCTGTTTATGTTTTCTTTATTATATTAATTTTCACCCGTAAGAACGTCCAATTTGGATGTTCCTACAAAATGACCCATTTATTATCTGAACACTACGTAAAAATCAATTTCAAACAAGCAATGACCAATCCCACTGCTAAAAGTTTTTTTAGGGTTGGTATATTGAATTTTTGACTACCAAAATACGACCCAGCCAAACCACCGATAATTGTAGCCAAAACTGCCCATTGCATGTTCTCTGGAAGATTGATACCGCCTTTTTGCAATTGACCATAAAGACCAGAAAGAGAATTAACAAAGATAAAAAGTGCCGAAACGGCCGCCGTTTCTTTCAAATTCGCCCATCGCATTAGTAGCATCAAGGGGCTAAGAATAATTCCTCCGCCAATGCCAATCATTCCCGAAAGTAAACCAATCAAGCCGCCCGAAAGGACTCCTGCCCATATCGGAATTGGTCTATTCGTTTCATCGGTATCAAATTTATAGATTAACCTGACGATTGAAAATAAGATACATACAGCGAGAATTTTCTTATAAATGGAATCCGAAAGAGTCATTGTGCCTCCCACAAATGCCATCGGAATACTGGCCAGTGCAAATGGCAAGAAGAGTTTTAAGCGAAAATGCCCCGCTCGATAAAAGCCAATGAAAGAGAAAAGAGAAACGGCTAAATTCATCACCAAAGCCGAAGATTTCATCATTGCGGGAGCTACACCCATAATTGCCATCACGGCCAAATATCCACTTGCTCCGCCATGCCCAACCGATGAGTATAAAAAAGCTACAAGGCTCAATAATAAAAGTAAGAGTAAAACAGATGACATTTGCTTGGTTTATTTGGATGTAAAGCTCACAACGTTATATATTTGCAAATATAACGAAAGTAATGAAAATCCAAACCTTATGTTAGAAAATATACCTTTGCTTGCCTATCGTAATATAATCAAATACATAACGATAATTTTATTACTAATTAGGATCCAATCAAATGCTCAAGAGTCGGATACATTGAAATCTCGAACTTTAGATGAAATCGTGGTTTCGGCTTCGAGGATTAAAGAAAATTACCTAAAATCGGCTACGAGTATTGAGTTATTGACCTTGAAGCAGATTCAGCAAAGTCCAGCTTTGAGCTATTTTGATGCCATCGAAAACTTAAAAGGGATTCAGCTAATTACGCCAAGTTTGGGTTTTAGAGTCTATAATGCTCGTGGATTTACCAACACAACCAATGTCCGTTTCGTACAACTCGTTGACGGAATTGACAACCAAGCCCCACATATTGGCTCTCCGATTGCTTCGGGCATGGGGCCAACTGACCTTGATATTCGTCAAGTTGAGATGATTCCAGGCGTGGCTTCGGCACTTTATGGGATGAACTCGTTGAATGGCTTGGTAAATTTACTAACCCTCAATCCATTTGATTCGGAAGGGTTGAGTATTCAGCAAAAAACAGGGGTAAATCACTTATCAAGTCCTACAATCGACCCAAAATTATTTTCAGAAACGAATTTACGTTATGCAAAAAAATTAAGCGAAAAATGGGCATTTAAAGTAAACTTTGGGTATCAGAAAGGCTATGATTGGATTGCGAACTCAACACTCGACCTTAATCCTTTGGCCAATACTTCAGTAAATTTACTCGGAAAAGATAATGTCGGAGCCGACTACGTGAACTCTTACGGCAATGAATCATCGAATCGAAGAACACTTACGCTCGGTGGAAAAAGATATGTAGTGGCTCGAACGGGTTATTTTGAAGAAGAAGTAACCGATTATTCTATCAATAATCTCAAAGCTGATTTTTCTTTGAACTATCGATTCAAGCCTCAACACGAAATTGCTTATAGTTTCAAAATTGCTCAACTTGATAATGTGTATCAACGCACCAATCGTTTTCGGTTAAACGACTATCGTCTTTCGCAAAATGCCATTACTTATCAAAGTCCGAGTACGCAAATTAGAGCTTATCTGACCACCGAAAATACAGGAAAATCGTATAATATTCGTTCGATGGCCGAAAATATCGACCGAAGTTTTAAGTCAGATAATGTTTGGTTTACCGATTTTACCAATGAATTTAATGCCCAAACCAAAACAGGAAAAAGCGTAATTGATGCACTAAATTTGGCCAGAACGCAAGCCGATAAAGGCCGACCGCAAGCCAATAACGCCGCTTTTGATGAGTTAATCACAAAATTAGGCGATATTAATAACTGGGACATTGGTGCAGCATTACGGGTAAAATCGACCATGCTTCATGCCGAAGGGCTAACCGATTTGAGCAAAAAAATATCTTCTACGCTACAAAACAAAGGCTTTGGACTTTTGGCTGGCTTCGATTACCGAAATTATTTTGTTGTGCCTGATGGCAATTATTTCATTAATCCGAAAGAAGATGGCAAAAACCTCAGTTACTGGAAAGCGGGCGGTTTTGTACAAGGAAGCAAAACAATTTTAGACGAAAGGCTAAAAATTGTCTTGACTCTCAGAGCCGACAAAAATCAATATTTCAATGTACGATTCAATCCTCGTGGTTCGGTCGTTTATTCGCTCAATGACAATAATCATTTTAGAGTTTCGTATCAAAACGGCTATCGTTTTCCGAGTTTGTTTGAGGCATTTTCAAATATCAATAGCGGAGGGGTGAAGCGTGTGGGTGGCTTACCGATAATGTCGCAAGGTATTTTTGAAAATTCATATTTACGAAAAACCATTGATGATTTTACAGTGGCAGTCAATCAAGACATCAATGTAAATAAATTAACTCAAAATGAGGCAATCATTAAAAACAAAGGGCTTCTCCGCAAAAACGATTATACCTATTTGAAACCTGAGTATGTAAATAGTTTTGAAATCGGCTACAAAGGCTATCCTATGGGCAAAAAACTTTTTGTCGATGCCGATTTCTACTATAATGTTTACCGAAATTTCATGGCTCAAATCGAAGCAAATGTGCCGCTCGGCAGCAATCCAGATTCGTTGGCATTTTATATGTACGACCGTAATAAGCAGGGGCGTTATCGCCTTTGGACAAACTCAAAAACCATCGTCCGAAACTACGGTGCAAGCATCGGCATTAATTATAACTTCTACAAAAACTTCTCACTCACAAGCAATGCTTCCTTTGCAAAACTGAAAAATGTAGCCAATAATGATGGTTTTGAAGAAGCTTTCAACACCCCTCGCTGGATAGTAAATATAGGAATTGGCAATACCAAACTGACCAAAAATATTGGTTTTGGCATAAACTATAAATACCAAGAGGGCTTTTTGTGGCAATCAGCACTGGCAACGGGAAACGTACCAGAAATTCATAATGTAGATGCACAATTTACCTATTATGTGCGAAAACAAGGCTTACAATTCAAGCTGGCAGGAACAAATATCCTGAACCGACCTTATGTGAGCTTTATTGCTGGCCCAACAGTTGGAGCATTTTATTATTTGACGATTACGGCAGATTTGGGGAGAAAATGATTATACCAATAGTAGTCAAGATTAACTTTTACAACCAGTTAATCTTAACTATTTTGTTATACCTAATTTTGATAAATCCGTTTTTTTGAGCATTTCATTTACTTCATTTAATTTTTTTTGTACGATTTGCTCGGCTGTTGTTTTCGCAACTATTTTCTTACTTGCTTTCATTTTTTCCCTATTAAGTAAAAATCCATTTCCTTATTTAATTCAAAAATAGTGAGTTCATTGTCAACCACTCCCCAAATTTGAAAATTCTGTTGTAAAAGTTCTAACTCTCGACCGATTACAATTCTATATAACCTTTGCCTTCTGTCATCACTTCCTCTAAAAACAACAAACCTATCTTGGTTTTTATTCAAAAAATCTTCAATTATTTTAATTACCGTTGCTAAAACTGTTCGTAAATCATCATTATTAGTCACCGAAACATCGCTCATTTTTCCATTTTCTAATACATCCAATAAAGCAAGATTAAAAATAAGAGGAGAATCGGTCTGTGTGAATAAAACTACTTTCTGTACGGCTTTATCTTGACTCACGCTTACAAATTCGTATCTAAACTCTGTTCTTGTTAATGAAAATGGATATGGTTTTTCAGTCATCTATTTCAGCAAAATTATCTTTAGTATTACAATTCTAAGTAATTTATTCCAATTCAAAAAATAAATTTAGCTTAACATTTCATCATTCTCGTCATATATATCACTATTTTTACGCCAAAATTTAATCTTCAAACTATTAAACATGAAAAAAACTCTATTGCTTCTCTGCCTTGCGAGTACAGCAGTTTTTGCTCAAAAGAAGGATTTTGACGAAAAAGAACTAATGACTGGCAAAACACCCAAAAACTTCACCCAACCATTACCAATTATTCAACGCTGGCTTGACGACGAGCGAGTTTTAGTTACTCAAAAACTTTCACCCGAAGCCGAAGCAAAGTCAATGATTTTGGAGGTTAGTAGCGGAAAAATGACCGAAGCAAGCGAAGAAATTCTCCGCCCAAAAGCTAAGCCTATAAAAATGATTATCAGCAAAAATGGTAATTTATTTCTGAAAAGTGGTGATACAGAAACGCAATTGACCAACGACCCTGCCGAAGAAAAAAACGCCATGTTTTCGCCCGATAGCAGTTACATTGCTTATACGAAAGAAAACAACCTTTATTCGTATGATTTCAAAGCAAAAAAAGAAATAAAACTCACTACCGATGGTACAAAAACTACCCTAAATGGCTACGCAACGTGGGTATATTGGGAAGAAATCTTTGGTCGTCCGACTCGTTTCCGTGCGTTTTGGTGGAGTCCTGATAGCAAGAAAATTGCTTATATGCGTTTCGATGAGTCAAAAACAATGATGTTTCCGCTTTATAGCAGCGAAGGGCAACACGGATTCATCGAAGAAACTCGCTACCCAAAAAGTGGCGACCCAAATCCCGAAGCCAAAGTTGGGTTTGTTTCTCCAGCGGGTGGAAAAACTACTTGGGCGGCTTTCAACGAAAAAGACGAACAATATTTTGGTTGGCCAAAATGGTTGCCCGATGGTAGTGGCTTGATGCTCCAATGGATAAACCGTGGCAATGATAACCTAAAACTCTACAATGTTTCGCCAAAAGATGGTAGTAAAAAAGAACTTTATAACGAAACTCAAAAATCATGGATTGGCATTGATGAAGCAGACGAACGCCTAACGATTATGGACGGTGGCAAAGAAATGATGATTATCAGCGATAAAACTGGTTGGAAACAATTGTATCTGCATGACATCAACGGAAAATTCATCAATAATATCACTGAAGGAAAATATACAGTAAAAAATGTTGAAGGTATCGACCAAAAGAATCGTGTGGTTTATTTCTACGCTCGTGGAATAGAAAGCACCGCTCGTTTCGACCTTTACAGAGTTGGTTTTGATGGGAAAGGCTTAAAACGCCTTACGTTTGGAGCTTACAATAACCGAAATATCAATGCTTCACCAAATCTGAAATATTTTATTACAACTTACTCAAACATCAATACGCCAACCAGCATGGCCATTGTTGATAACGAAGGTAAAGTTATTCGTGAATTGGGTAGCATAAAAGGTGCCGAAATGGATAATTATAACTTGGCGAAAACTGAGCTTCTAAGAGTAAAAAGTGATGATGGCATTTATGATTTACCAATGACAATCACTTACCCGCAAAATATGGTGGCTGGCAAAAAATACCCTGTTTTAGTAAGTATTTATGGTGGCCCTGATGCGGGTACAGTCTATGACCAATGGACTTGGTCGGCTCGCCAACAATGGTACGCTAAAGAAGGCATTATTCAAGTAGCACTCGACCACCGTGCCAGTGGGCATTTCGGGAAAGAAGGTGTGGCATACATGCACCGCAATTTAGGTTATTGGGAAATGAAAGACTATAAAACTCTCGTTAAATCATTGATAGACAAAGGAATAGCTGACCCAACTAAAATATGTATCACAGGTTTTAGTTACGGTGGTTATATGAGTTGTTATGCCTTGACTTACGGAAGTGATGTATTTACCCATGGAATGGCAGGTGGAAGCGTAGTAGATTGGAGTTTGTATGACAGTGCCTACACGGAAAGATACATGGATACACCAGCTGAAAACCCTGAAGGTTATAAATCTGCCAATGTTCTGACGCACACAAGTAAACTAAAAGGTGTTTTGCAAATTGTTCACGGAACTATGGACGATAACGTACATATGCAAAACAGCATTCAGCTAATCAGTAAATTGCAGGATGAAAAGAAGAACTTCGAGTTTATGCTTTACCCGAATGGCCGTCATGGCTGGGGAGGAAATAAAGGGGTTCATTTCGATAATCTAAAAACACAATTTATTTATAAGCATTTATTGGAGAAACCAATTCCAGAGGGATTGCTTAGATAAGATATAAAAGATGAATTATGAGATATGAAAAATAAATAATTCATATCTCATAATTCATATCTAAAAAACTTACTCCCAAACCACTGATTCAGTTTTGTTATACCAGCCATCAACTTTTGGAGCAAATTCTTTCTCTATGATATTTCGCTTGATTTTGAGCGTTGGCGTCATTTTATTGTTCTCTACTGTCCACGGTTCACGTAAAACTACCAATCTTTGTACACGCTCATAGCTTTTTAGTTTTGGATTTAAATCTTTTAAGGTTGTCTCCAAACTTTCTTTAACTACCTGTTTATCAGTAGCTTTTCCTAAATCAGATAATACTAATAAGCCAATTGGTTGAGGTAAATTATTTCCAACGACACAAATTTGTTCGATGAAATTATTATCGGCAAAGCCAAACTCGATTTGTGCTGGAGCGACGTATTCTCCTTTCGAGGTTTTGTACATTTCTTTCACCCGACCCGTAATTTTTAGATAGTTTTCAGCGTCTAATTCTCCCACATCGCCCGTATGAATCCAATTTTCAGCATCAATCGTTTCGGCGGTTAGGGCTGGTTCTTTATAATAACCATCCATGTTCCAATTTGAGCGAGTCAAAATTTCGCCAGAACCTTCGGCAATTTTTACTTCCATTCCTGGATATATTTTCCCGACTGTTCCATCTTTCACATTTTCTTTTGGCATCATACACACAGCTCCGACGTTTTCGGTCATTCCATAAGCCTCTTGAATAATTATCCCCAGTTTTCTAAACCAAACAATCAAACTATTTGGCATCGGTGCAGCACCAGTCAGAATTACCACGGCTTTATCTAAGCCCAGCCCTTTTCTGATTTTTTTCTTCACAATTCCATTCAAAATCGGAATTTTCAATAAAGTATTGAGTTTCTTTTCGGGCATTTTCCCCAGAATTCCCAACTGAAACTTTGTCCAGATTCGAGGAACGGCCAAGAAATGCGTTGGTTCGGCAGCGGCCAAATTTTTGGCAAAACTATCAAGCGTTTCGGCAAAATAAATGGTAGCCCCCATCGTAACTGCCGCCGCTTCAATGATATTTCGCTCAGCAATATGGCAAAGTGGTAAATACGAGAAAAAACGGGCATTTTCAGTGTGTAGTTTTGCTACATCTCTCGTATGATAAATCACACTTGCCATTGCTCCGTATTTTAGCATCACACCTTTAGGGTTTCCTGTAGTGCCTGATGTATAAATTATCGTAAAAATATCGGCTAAATTCGGCACATAATTATCTGTCATTGGTGCGTGTTTGGCCAAAATATCATTCCATTGTACGTGCGAAGCATCAGGGTTGTAAGTGGGAAATGAAATACATTTCACATTAGCAGGAATACCCGATTTCATTCCTGCCCAATCATCCAATTTTCCTACAAAAAGCACCTCGCAACCACTGTGAGTAAGCACTTGGTTAATTTGAGCATCGGTCAAAGTAGCATAAAATGGCACGGAAATATGCCCCGCCATCATGATTGCAAAATCAGCGATGAGCCATTCAGCACAGTTTTTTGAAACTAAACCGATATTACTTTTCGGCGGAAGATTCAGCGATTTCAGATACGCCGCCAAACTACGGGTTTGTCGGCCAGCCTCTTTGAAAGTAAAATCTTTGAAATCATCGCCAAAAGGCTGACGAAGATAAATTTTATCGGGAGTTGTTGCTTCCCAATGATAAAAATATTCTAATAGGGTTTTGTTAGGTGAAATTTCCATAGGTATATTAACAGGTTATATTCTATTCACAAATTTGCACAAAATAATGAAACAATTTAAAATTTTCAAGAAAAAGATATTAGATTTGGCTTATAAAAATTCAGAAAAAAATCTTCATCACATGAAACTGTTGGTCAAAACTTTAAAGTACCTCTTTATCTTTATACTACTCGCCATTGTTGGTCTTTCTGCTTTATACTGGAAAAATGATATTCCGCTCTCAACACTTAAAGAAAAATATACCAACGCTGACTCAAAATTTATCGAAGTTGATGGAATGTCAGTGCATTACAGAATTGAAGGATTAGCAAATGATAGCATTCCGTTGGTTCTTCTGCATGGAACTGGAGCGAGCTTACACACATGGGATGGATGGGTAAATGCTCTAAAAACCGAAAGAAAAATCATCAGACTTGATTTACCTGCTTATGGTCTAACTGGCCCAAACCCCACGAGCGATTATTCTCAAGAGTTTTATGCTACTTTCGTCAATGATTTTCTGACAAAACTTGACGTAAAGCAGTGCATCATTGCAGGGAACTCGCTGGGTGGCTCAATTGCATGGAATTTTGCAGTGAAATACCCCGAAAAAGTATCAAAAATAATTTTAGTCGATGCTGGAGGCTATGCCATGAAGTCAAAATCAGTACCAATTGCTTTTCAAGTAGCAGGTTGGCCAGTTGTAAAGAATCTGTTTAAATACGTTACGCCTCGTTCAATTGTACAAAAAAGTGTAGAAAATGTCTATGCTGATAAAAGCAAAGTAAGCAATGATTTGGTTGACCGTTATTTTGAATTATCGCTCCGTGAAGGTAATCGTCAAGCATTTATTGATAGAATGTCGGAGTTTAGAAATAAAGGATTAATCAATGACAAAACCGTCAAAATCAAAGATTTAGCAATGCCAACGCTCATTATTTGGGGCGATAAAGATTTATTGATTCCGCTCGAAGTAGGAGAACGATTCCATGCAGATTTACCGAACGATACTTTAGTAGTTTTCAAAGATTTAGGCCACACACCAATGGAAGAAGATGCGAAGAAAACGGTGGCGGTTGTGAAGGAATTTTTGAAGAAATAAATCGGGTATTATCAAAGGTAGAGACAAGGCATGCCTTGTCTCTACGACACAATATCATTGCCACATCAAAAATTGTCACCTTGGCTTGGACGTAATAAGAGGCTTACGAACGTTGTTCCCAAATCTGCACTAAATTAATAATCACTTGGGTAGCTTTTTCCATATCTTCCACCGAAACCCATTCGAGTTTTGAGTGAAACGCGTGTTCGCCTGCAAAAATATTCGGACAAGGCAAACCCATAAATGATAACCGTGAACCATCAGTTCCACCTCTAATACTACGTTTTTCGGCCTTTAAACCTGCTTGGTCGATAGCCTCCAAAGCAAAGTCAACTACCTGCGGATGATTCACCAAAACTTCTTTCATATTGCGGTATTGTTCAATTACTTTAAAATCAACCTTTGAGTTAGGGTAATTTATAAGAATCTGATTAACAATGTTTTGCAAGAAAGTTTCTTTTTCATGCAGCCCCGCCACCGTAAAATCTCGAATGATAAAATCAAGTTTTACTGATTCTTGAATCCCCGAAATTTGTGTTGGATGAATGAACCCTTCCATGCCTTCGGTAGTTTCGGGCGAAAGGGTGTCTTTGGGTAAAGCCGCCAAAATATCCCCCGCAATTTTCATGGCATTTTCGAGCTTACCTTTCGCAAAACCAGGGTGTGTACTTATACCATGAATAGTAAGACTCACACCATCAGCCGAAAAAGTTTCGTCTTCGAGTGTGCCAAGGCTTTCACCATCCATTGTGTAGCCAAAGTCAGCACCGAGTTTCTTTAAATCTACTTTTTCTGTACCACGACCCACTTCTTCATCAGGTGTAAACAGTATCTTTATTGTTCCGTGCTTCACCTCAGGATTTTGCACCAAGTATTCGGCCGCAGCCATAATTTCAGCAACTCCAGCTTTATTATCTGCCCCCAACAAAGTTGTTCCGCTGGCCGTGATTATGTCGTTACCGATTTGTTCATTTAAGTCAGGATGCTCCGAAACCTTAATTACTTGCGTAGGGTCATCGGGCAAAATTATATCTGTGCCATCCCAATTAAAATGAGTAAGTGGCTTCACCCCTGCTCCACTACAATCAGGCGAAGTGTCAACGTGGGAGCAAAAACAAATCGTTGGAACATCCTTATTGGTATTACTCGGAATCGTGGCATAGACATATCCCCATTCATCAAGATGAGCATCAGTAATACCTAAATCTAATAGCTCTTGCACCAGCAATCGACTCAAATCTTTCTGTTTTTCGGTAGATGGATTCGATGGTGAATTTGGGTCTGATTGCGTGTCAATTTGGACATACTTCAAAAACCGAGTACTTGCACTAAACATCTGATGTTTTTTCATAAAAATCTCAAGCGTTAACGATTGAAGCTAAATCAGCTGGCGAATAATTGATGTTTTTCAAGGTCTTGTCATCACCTTTTCTATACACCAAAAACTTACCTTCTATTTCCTTATAATAAGACTCCGTTCCTTTTTCGGCGTAGTGCTTCATGGTAGCTTCGGCTTCCTCTACCGTATTACAAGCCTTACTCATATTAGAGCGTTGCACCTCATCAAACAAAGTTCTAAATTTTTCGCCCAAACCAAACTCTAAAATTGCACCTGCCAATACATATTGAATATCGGCCAATGCATCGGCCACTTCTACAATATTATTATCATTGATTGCTTCTTGAAGTTCCTTTAGCTCTTCGGCTATGAGTGAAACCCGAAGGTCACAACGTTGTTTTGAAGGAATTTGTGGGGTTTCTAAAATTGGATGCTTGAATGTGCGATGAAACTCGGCTACTTGATTGAGGCAATCTAAATTTTGCATAATTTGAATTTATTCTTTTTAAACATTAAATGCATACACTTTGCTAAAGTAATATTATCTTTGAAACAAATTTAGGGCAATTTCTTTCTTCTAACTTTAAGATACTCTGTTTTAGAAAAAATTTTTGCCGTAAAATAAATAAAGCGATATTTGCGTTTGCAAAGTTGAACAAATTTCAATAATATTGCTACGTAACTGAAGCCAAAAAATCAAAACCCATCAAATCATGAACAAATTTTATAGAGTTCTTTCAGTAGTATCACTCACATTATCTGTAGCTTTCTGGTCATGTAGAGGTGACCAAGGTCCTCAAGGCCCTGCTGGTGCTCAAGGTCCTGCAGGAACTCCTGGTACAAATGGAACTAACGGTACTAATGGAACTAACGGTACTAACGGAACAAATGGAAACGCTAACGTAAAAGGTGCAGAAGTAACAGTAAAAGTAGCAGACTGGAAAACAATTGATGCTGCTGGTCTTGGTACTGGTGCAACTGGTAAAACAGGTGCTTTCTCAGTAACTGATGCTAACATAAAAGCAACAATGTTTGTTTTTGCCTTCGTTAAAGTTGGTACACAGTTTGTAGCTTTACCACGTGTAATCATCAAAGAAACTGATGGTGCAACTGAGCAAGTAAACTTTGGTTATGAAACTGGCAAAGTAAACTTCTATTACAGTTCACAAACTGCCGCTATTGGTGGTAGCAAAAGTTATGCTCCTCAAACAGACCTAACTTTCTCTTACGTTACAGTTGAGAAAACAGTTGGTCAGGCTATGCAAAATGAAGGTGTAAACCTCAGAAGCCGTGAAGCTGTAATGACTTACTTAGAGCAACACAAAAATTAATCGTAAACTACACAATCAAAAAGTAAGTTACGAAGCAAAAAAAAGCCTTCCCTTTGGGAGGCTTTTTTTGCTTAATATTCGTTAATAAAGGAAATACACATTACATTTCATGAAACAACTTTTTGGTATCTTATTTTTTTTAATGTTTTCAGTAACATCATTTGCACAACTCCTTAATGATAACGAGTCTAAGCAACTGATTATCAAAGGATTAGACAAGCTATATAACTATGAATTTAAAGAAGCCGATTCATATTTCCACCAAGTAAAAGCTAAATACCCAAAACATCCAGTAACACCACTACTAAGTGCATTACAAGTACAGTGGCAGAATTTACCTGTTGAACAAAACCCGAAAGCCTTAGCACAATATCTTGCTCTGCTTGAAAAATGCCAACTTTCAGCTGAGACTTTGCTACAAGACCAAAGCAAAAAAGCGGAAGCCATTTTCTTTTTAGTTGCTTCGCATGGATATATCGCCTTAGTGCTTAATTATAAAAAAGAGCAAGTAAAAGCCGCTAACGAATCTCGTAAGGCTTATGGTTATCTGAAAGATGGAAAACAATTGATTGAGAAAAATCCTGAATTTTTGTTTACCTCGGGTTTGTATAATTTTTACAGAGTTCAGTACCCTGAAACTCATCCGATAGTCAAACCAGTTATGCTTTTCTTTGAAAATGGCAATAAAAAAATCGGTATTCAACAGCTCGAACAAGCTGTTCAGAAATCAGTTTTTTCTCGCATTGAAGCTGCATTTTATTTACTGAATGTCTTTTTAAAATACGAGTCTAATTATCCAAAAGCCTTAGTTTACTCAAACTGGCTACATGAGCGTTATCCAAATAATTTAGTCTATACGATGCGTCATGCAGAAAGTTTGATTATGAATGGAAAAATTGATGATGCGTTGCCACTTATTCAACAATTAAAACGTACTAATGATAAAGTATATGTTTTGGCAGGAAATCTGTTTGAAGGATTAATACTCGAAAAGTTTAAAAAAAATGATAAAGCTGCCGCCGAACACTATATTAATGTATTGAAGATGCAACCCAACGAACGCTATACCAACGATTATTATGCGATGGCTTACGCAGGTTTAGCTCGGATTTCGATTCGTTCAGGAAATAATAAACGAGCTGAAGAACTATATCGTAGATGTTTGGAATATGCAGAATATAAATCAACAGTTAGCGAAGCTAATAATTTCATAAAGTAGCTTCGCTAATGTACATTTACATTAAAATTATCAAAACATTCCCGATTTAATAGAACCTTTTGACTGATGCTTACTTAATTTTTCTTTTTCATGAAAAGAGCCTTTACGTTATTCTTTTTTTCTATTAGCTTCGCTTTAATGGCTCAGACCATTCCTGAGAGAGTTCCGACTTTAGACGAATCGAAGAACCTTTTTCAACACGAAGAGAGGTTTAGAGATTGGCTCTTTCAACAACCTAAAGGTACTCGTGGATGGAAATGGATGGCTCGCTACGAACATGAACTTCTAAGAAGAATTGATACAACTGGCTCAATGCCGTCAAATGAAGTTTTACTCAGTACTAATCAAACTATTGAAAATCTTAGAAAAAACGACAGAAATTCACGCAAAAAAACATCTTCTTGGATTCCTTCTGGGCCTTATGGTAGCCAAGAACTATTCGGCATTGGCCGAGTAAACTGTATTGCATTTCACCCAAAAGATAGCTTGACTTTCTATATCGGTTTTGGTCAAGGAGGAATTTGGAAAACTATCAATGGTGGAGAATCATATACGCCACTGGGCGATAATTTACCTATTTTAAGAATCAGTGGTATTACTCTTGACCCCAATAATCCTGAAATTATCTACATTTCATTGGCGGATTTCGCCTACATTGGCTATGACCTTTACACTGCCGATCGAAAACGGAATACTTACTACGGAATCGGTGTTTGGAAGAGTACTAATGGAGGACAAACTTGGCAACAAACTGGACTAAAAAACCAACTCTCAGAAGGTATTAACTCAATTACTCGAACTATTTGGGTAAATCCACAAAATTCTAAGGAGGTCGTAGTGGTTGGTACAAAAGGTATTTTCAAGTCGTTTGATGGTGGAGAATCATGGTCGAATAAAGTCTTAGATAAAATGACATCTTCACTCGTACAGCATCCTACCAACTCAAATATTCTTTTTGCTTCTGCCGTTTATGTGGCAAGTACTAAGCAAGGAGAAGCGGGAATATGGAAGTCGGAAGATGCCGGAAATACTTGGCGATATTTGTCAACAGGTATCGGTAAAACAAATGTGCAACGAGTAGAGGTCGCTATTTCACCCACAAATCCTAACCTCATCTATGCCGTAAGCTGTGATGTCAATAATGGTTTTGAAGGCTTTTATCGTAGTTCTGATATTGGAGAAACTTGGCAAAAATCAGCCTTTCGAGGCAACCTACTTTCTACTTCTTATAATTCAAGTGGTGGACAAGGTTTTTATGACTTGTGTATTATGGTGCATCCTACTAAAGCACAAACCGTCTATGTTGGAGGCTTAATACTGAACGAAACAAACGATGGCGGCACCACATGGCGTCAAGCTACGGGTTATGACACGATTCACCCTGACCAGCACGCTTTTGGCTATAATCCACTTAACAAAACAATTTATTTGTGTAATGATGGAGGAGTTTACGCCACCAAAGAAATCATTCCCAGTACGATTGCCAACCTATCTTGGAAATTCGTATCGACAGGTGTAAATGCTACTTCGTGTTATCGACTTGGCCTTTCGTCAGATGGTAAAAAAATTCTGACAGGAGCTCAAGATAATAATATGTTTTTGACGCAAGACGAAAAACCGTGGACAAACGAATTTGATGGTGATGGAATGGAAGGTGCTTTCAGTAAAAACTATATTTATGGTTCTTCTCAATATGGTTTTATTAGTTTTTTTGACCTCAATGATAGCCGAAAAAGGCAGATTCCTGTATTTCCACCAGCTACCAATAACGATACTGGAGAATGGACAACCCCATTTGTGATTAATGAAAAGAGTAATCAAGTAATTATTGCGGGCGGAAATGTACATAAATTAGACATCGCTCAGGATAGATCTCAACTCAAAACCATCTCAAATTTCAGAATTTACGGCACAACTCGCTATCCACAAGTTTCAACGGCTTTGGCTGTACCGAAATCTGATGCCAATATTATTTATATAGCAAAGAAGGCAACGCCAATCCAAAAACAGTCGGCAGAGCTTTGGCGAACTGTTAATAATGGTGCATTTTGGGAAAATATCACGAACGATATTTATAAAGATTCTTACATAACTTATCTTACAGTAGATGATAATCATCCCGAACGTATTTGGGCTACTTTAAGTAATTTTGAAGAAAACAAGAAAGTTTTCTATTCGAGTAATGGTGGGAAAAATTGGGAGAATATTAGCTATAATTTGCCAAATCTTCCTGCAAATACCATTGTTTATCAATCAGATGACGAAACTGATATTCTATATGTAGGTATGGATATTGGGGTTTATTATATGGTTGAAGGTACAAAAGAATGGAAACCATTGATGAATAATTTACCCAACGTAATTGTTCATGAACTTGAAATAAATACCGAAACAAAAAAGCTTTATGCAGCTACCTTTGGTCGAGGTATTTGGGTAACGGATTTACTCAACGAAAAGTCTTCTCAATCAGCTGATTTTTATGAGATGGAAGTTATCCTTTCTCCCAATCCGAATAATGGTATTTTTACTCTTCAAGCCAACTACAATGAGATTGAAAAAATACAAATAATTGATATTCAGGGGAGAATTAGGTATGAAGAAAATTTGAAGCTTAAAGCTTTAAAATTCGGCAAAAATTTTGAAGTAAAAAACTTACAGTCAGGCATTTACTTCATTAGACTTTCATCTGGCAATTTTAGCAAAGTTATAAAAATGGCCGTTAATTAAATCAATTTCATATCCTCTTGATAAGTATAATTACCCAAATCAAGCATTGGCATTGATATTGTAGTTAAAATCCAGCACTATTTAAACTACAAAAACGATGCAAGAGTATATCCAAATTCCGACTGAATACATCGAGCAAATACTCGAAAAAACCACTGGAGTAAGACCAAATCTCCAAGATGAGTTGATTTATTTACGCACTTCTCTAAATTATCTCCGAGAAGGAATGAATGTTGAAGAAGCCATTGACTTAGCCACGATTGATTATCTAATGGCAAGCTAATTTTTACTCAGATTTTGATTATACAGAATACTCTCAACGAGCAAAAATTGCGAGGTCGCATAAAGCACAAAATATATACCTATTCCATAGCTGAAATGTCGATACAATAAGTTGAAGGCTAACCACAGATTAGACATAACCAATAAGAAAACCCCTGCAAAACCCATAAAAAATGCTTTAGACGGTATTGGTCGAAAATAAGCCATCCAACAAAGCACCATCATTTGGGTAGAATAGACAAAACTTAATACAAGAAGACTATTAGGTGTATAAGTAATCAGAAAATAAGCTAAACCTAAAAAAAATAGAATTGTAAGTATAATTATTTTCCAGTCTTTGATTACTGAAGAAAAAGCGGGCAAAAAACTACCTTCGGTTCTAAAAATATTGATATACATAAATTGGGTTAAGTAAAACCCAACTGTATTGATAAACATCAATAATTGATAGTCTTTAAAAAATAGGAGAAGGAGCCCACCAGTTGCTGTAAAAAGTAGAGCTTCAATTAAATACAAATCAACCAGATCAAATTTTGCTTTCTTATTCTTATATTGAATGGTATAAAAAACCAGAATTATATTAAAAAACGATTCTAATCCTCCTATTTTTTTCATGATATCTCGTTCTTGAAAGAAATCAAAAAAAAATAAAGCAGAAATAAAACCGTAATACATCAAAAGGAAAGCTTTTTTCATGTCAGTAACAATATACTACTCATCATAATCGAAGAGAACCTTTCTTATATTCATCATGTAATAATAAGAAAATTAAGCGAAAAACATGCAGCTTAATGAATATTATTACTTATAAAATTGTTAGGCTGCTACTAACACTTGGCAAACATCAATCAATACAAGACATTTAGCATTTATGAGCTAATTAAAAGGCATTTAGTTTATTTTTCCATATTCTAAATACCTTTTAATTAGTAAATTATAGAAGTTCTTTACGCTTCAAGATTGATTCAAATAATTTCAAATCATGCTCACTATTAAAAACTGTAAATGGAAAGCGTAAAAATTGACCTTTACCGATGATTAATAAAAAAGCATCAGCCATTCGTTCAGCCGATTGAATACTTTCCCATTTCATAATTCCACCTTCTTTTTGATTGATTTTAACTAAAATTTGGCGGCTATCAATTTCGTACATAAACTTGTCGAACATTTGTTTGTTTTGCTCCATTTGTGAGGCCGCATAAAATTGTGCATACCAAAACAACACATAAAGACCACCACCCACTACGGATACTACTGGAATCCACCAGTTTTTGTATGCTCCCGTGAAATGAAGAACCAAACCCAATAAAAAAATAGCCGCTGGAATCAACAACCATTTCCACTCGTTTTTCATGTGACGCTTAAACGAAATACTCACATATTCTTTGGGGTCTAAGGCAAATTTTTTAGTTTTTACTATCATCTTATTTTATTGTCATTAAATACTCAATCGGTGCTTCAATATCTGTCTAATTTTTGATATTCTCTTTATTTTTTTAATTCCAAGAAATCATTTTCAGTTTGTTTGCCTTGTTTTTAAATTATCAACACAACATAATCTCCTGTCTATCAGCAAATTAAACATAAAGCATTTAACATTGATCATTATGTATAAACACTCACTTATGATTTGAAAACACAAAAATAGAAAAAGGCTCTGACAATTTCAGAGCCTTTCCTATTATTTTGTGATAAGTATCTATAAAATTCGTAAGTAGAGCAATATCACCCCTCTCTAAACTGAATCGTATCAATCACATATTTGTTGGCATCAGCACGACGAACCAAGATATAAACCAAGAAATCTTTGTTTCGACTGCGATACGTGCCTACACTGTAACGAAGGTCAGCGTTAGATGCTCCTTGATAAACATACTGAAATGCCAATGGAGGATTTTTTTGAAAGAACGATTTAAAAATCTGTTCTGCTTGTTGTGCTGAAATTTTTTGGAAGTCGATTTTTTCTGAATCTATCACCAGTTCAACTTGCTGGTTTAGACAACTTGCCAACATTCGAGGGTTTCCACCTCTAAACGACATCCTGATTCTGTCAGCCAACTCATTATCTTCTCTTCTTCTCTTGGTGTCATCATCATTTGGACGTGTGGCACTCGTAAGAAAAATGAAAACGATTGCTGACATTAAGTATTTCATGAACTTCATAATGATTAAGTTTTGACTATCTTTGTTCGTTAATATTATTTACTAAAGTCATTTGCACAAACTATGCCAAAAAATCACTAAACGGATACGTTTTTTCATATTGGATCAGTCCAAAAGAGCTTCAAAGTAGTAATATCAAAATTCAAACCAATTATTTTGTTTTTAAATCTTAGGCACAATAAATCAAGTATAAAAAGTTTATTTTATGTCAAATCAGTTATTAAATAAGACCCAAACTCTTCAAAAAATTCGTAGAATTGCCTATCAAGTTTATGAACAAAACTTTGAAGAATCCTCGATAATTATTGCAGGAATCAATGGAGAAGGCTACACTTTTGCAGAAATCTTAGTAGAAGAATTGAAACAAATCTCAGAAATTGATATTTATATCGCACGTGTATCTTTTGATAAACAAGCAACCGAACAACCAGAAATAAATATTGAAAGTAAAGTAGATACTTTTCGCAATAAAAACATCGTTTTATGTGATGATGTACTCAATACCGGGAAAACTTTGGCATTTAGTTTGCGTCCCTTTTTGAGTATTCCAATCAAAAAAATACAAGTTGCCGTAATCGTTGACCGCAACCATCCTAATTTTCCGATGGCGGCAGATTACGTTGGATATTCGCTTTCAACAACTCTCAATGAGCATATTCAGGTAATTTTGAGCGACGAAGAAAAAACAGGAGTTTATATTTATTAAGAAAAAGTATTCTATGCACCAAATACAGGTTGTGAAAATAGTAATAGTTATGATTGTTGGCATTTGGCTCGGAAGCTGCAAAAACTCAGACCAAGAATATTCGCCAAAACCTCGGGGATTTAATCGAATTGATTTGCCTCCGCATCAATATCAAACATTACCGAACGAACACCCCTATACCTTTGAGTACTCAAAGGAAGCAATTATTCAGCTTGATACTTTCAAAAAAGCCGAACCGCACTGGATAATTGTTTATTATCCAAAACTAAATACGCGTATCCAGTTTACGTACAAGCCCGTCAAAAATGACTTCAGCAGACTACAAAACATGATGGGTGATGCAGCTAAATTGGCATTTAACCACGATAAAAAAGCTTATTCGATAACAGATAAGATTTTGACTACGAAAAGTGGAAAACGAGCAGTTATTTTTGAATTAGAAGGCGAAGTGCCAAGTCCTTACCAGTTTTTTGTGACTGATAGCACCAAACATTACCTCAGAGGAGCTGTATATTTGATGACAGCGACTGAAAATGATTCATTGAAGCCAATCATTGATTACGTCAAAATTGACTCAAGACATATTCTTGAAACGCTTAAATGGCAATAACTACAACTTATAGATAAATTTAAACTTAAAGTGTAGCATATCGTCGGTCTTCATACCAAATAATGATGGTCGCTCAACTTTATAATCAGTGAGCGACACATCAAATTTTCCTTCAAAGACCAATTTATTTACAAAATCTTCACGAGAAGCAATAATTGTCATTGGCTTGGTTATACCATGAAACGTCAGATTCCCTTCCACGGTTAGCATCTCGGCTACGGCCTTTATTTTTGTACTAACAAACGTTACCTTTGGGTATTTTAGAGCTTCTAAAACCTCTAAAGCATGTGAATCTCGATTCGGATTTCCACTATCAAACGATTGTACTTTTAACGATACCGCTACCTGTTCAATCCCTTTCGTTACTTTATTATAGACTACTATCGCATTTACGTCTTTACAGACAGCCTCCCAATCATGCATGGGGTGTTTCATTTCGTAAGTAATCGCCGAAACACTTTTATCGGCAAAAATCTTAGTCAAATCTTGCTGTGAAAAAGCCATTAATGGAAGTAAAATAGCTACGAGGATCTTTGAGAGCGTTTTCATTGCAGTTCTTTAATGTTTATTTTAAAAATCGGAATAACAGAAGTAAATTCGTCATTTCCTCACTTTATATTGAAACTCAAATTAAACTTTAAATTGATAAAATCTTCAGTTTTTACACCAAAGAGCGAAGGTCTATCTACCTTATAATCAGACAACAAAACATCAAATTTGCCTTCAAAAGTCATTTTATTGGCTGTGTCATTTCGGTTTGCAGTAATCGTAATCGCCTTCGTAATGCCATGAAAAGTTAGATTTCCATCAATACTAAGGACATTTCCATTTGGTTTGACTTTTGTACTAACAAAAGTCACTTTCGGAAACTTTAAACCTTCTAATACCTCCAATGCGTGTGAGTCACGGTTAGAGTTTCCACTATCAAACGAATCTACTTTAAGCGAAACCACCACTTGATCAACGCTCTTGGTTGCTTTATTATACACTATCACGGCATTTACGTCTTTCGAGCCCCCCTCCCAGTCGTGCATTGGGTGTTTCATGGCATAAATTACCTTTGAAACGCTTTTATCGGCAAATATCTTATTTACATCTTGTTGCTGTGCGACTCCCAAAAAAGAAATCAGCGACAAAACAAGGCAACTATATCTTAGTTTCATTGATTAGTATCAAAAATGTGAGAGTTGAGTCTAAAACTCAAATTTAATCATTGCGATTGCGGCCAAGTAGCCTCCAACTGCAGTATAAGCAGCGGCACGGTGATAAGGCTTTAATTTATAATTATCACTAATTCGAGGACCCAAGACGTTGGTAGCAATCATAGCAGAAAGATGCACATAAGACAAATATCTATGAACCTTAATATTGCTGATACCTTTTCTGTTTAGCATCGCAGGAGGGGCTGTAAAGGCCATTAAAGCCGTTGTTGCATAGCCAATGTTTACACCTGTTGCTACTGCTCCGTGAGTCTTCTTAAGTTTATCACTGTATGTTTCATTTTTATACAAACGAGAGCCTAAAATTCCTTGTGTAATCATACCAGCTGCTGTAATAAAACCCAGTGTTTGATGGATTTTAAACATATTTCTACGAATCTTTAATTCTCGCTCACGATTTTCGAGTGTTAGCTTCGGAGCAATTCCAGTTCTTCGATATAGCCCATGCTCACCCCAAAAAAGCCTTTGAGATAAAAGCATTCGTTTGGGCAGTAATTCCGTTTTTGCAGTTCCTGCATCCAAATCGTTTAAAAGACTATCGGCATCGGTCTGGGCAAGAGCTTGATTTATAATTGCAGAAGATACGAATAACAGCAATACAAGAATTTTCTTCATGATAATTAATAAGGTATAAAAGTTTAGAAAAGGAATATAAAAAGAAAGCCAAAAAATTTGGCTTCCTTTATTCATCAAAACACATACCCCTAAACAATAATTACTATATGTATTTGAAAAACACTTAAAACTTTGTTTATGTAATTTTCCAGTTTACATAAATAACTAAAGAAATGACTAGGGTAAACTACGCTGTAACTCAATATAATGTTACAGACTTAGATATCTTTAAATAAATTTACCAGTTTACTGTAATCTATTTCTATAATTACTAATTACATATACGTCAAATTAAAAACAATGGATTTATGTTTTCCAAAATTTCTACATATTTGCTGAGAAATTTAGAATAGGGTATTAAGCTTTGATTTTTAAGGAATTTCCGCTGTTTAAAAGTTCAGTCTTATACACAGTAAGAGCTTTTGTGGCTGGGTCATTTTGCACAGAACCGTCGATTTTAAATTGTGAACCATGATTAGGACACAGAAAATCGTTTGTACCACTTCTATAATTAATTGTCGTACCTTGATGTGTACAAACTTTTGATAAGGCCACAAATGTTCCCTTAGCATTAACGATAATAATGTCGGCTACATAAGTAAACTCGCCTGCGGTTTTTAGCTTCGAAAAATTAGCATTAGTCAAATCAATCGTAAAATCAATTGCACCAGATGTTGTCCCTGTTACGCCTGAATTTGTAGAACCTGTACTACCACCAGTCGTTGGAGTTGGTTCTGCCTCGTCTTTTGAGCATGATGTGAGTCCCGTACCCAAACAATAAAATGACATTAATGCCGCACTACTCAGCCCAAGTTGCTTCAAAAATTGGCCTCTACTTAATTGTGATGTTTCCATAAAGAAAAGTAAATTTAGGATAAATTTAAGACTCGATAACAATAATAGATTTATCTTTTTAAATGGCCATTATAAAAGAATTCTCTTTGTTTATTGTCAGATACGAGAATAAATCAAGCAAGGTTGCAGAAGTGATGAAAACTTTTTTGTAAAAATTTAAGAAGGAGTGAAATTGAAGATAGCATTAAAAGAAAACGCCCGATAATTAGAAAATTATCAGGCGTTAACGATTTTTTAATCGCAGCGACTTCGTGACCCTACGGGGAATCGAACCCCGGTTTAATCCGTGAAAGGGACTTGTCCTAACCGCTAGACGATAGGGCCGACTGGTTCCATTTATCGTCTGCGTTAGCGAATTGTGGTGCAAAAGTACGGCAATAATTTTAATGTGCAATAGCACACTTCAAAAAAAGTTTAAAATAA
>NZ_LXHX01000100.1:0-44415 GCF_001649495.1 Emticicia sp. MM
CGTATTTGGGTATTCCGTTGATGGGTATTTGTATGGAACAATACACCGACCCTCGTCAACGTCAACTATTCAAAAATATTATTTATGTTGGAGCATTATCAGCTTTGCTCGATATTGAATTTGGTGTTTTAGAGCAGCTTTTAGCCGAACAATTCAAGGGCAAAGAGAAACTCATTCCAGCCAACGTTCAAGCCTTGCAGCTTGGTGTTAAATACGTAAAAGAAAACTTCAATTACCCGCTTGATATTCGAGTAGAAAGACGTGATTTAGTAGGAAATCGAATCATGTTTGATGGAAATGGTGCGTGCGGACTCGGTGCGGTTTATGCAGGAGCAACCGTAGCAGCTTGGTATCCAATTACGCCATCGACTTCGGTAGTAGAGAAGTTTGAAAAATACGCCAAGAAATTCCGTACGGATAAGGAAACTGGCGAGAAAAATTATGCAATCGTACAGGCAGAAGACGAACTGGCCGCCATCGGTATGGTTATCGGGGCAAACTGGAACGGTGCGAGGTCTTTTACAGCCACTTCTGGCCCTGGGGTTTCGTTGATGAACGAGTTTTTGGGCTTAGGCTATTTTGCTGAAATTCCAGCCGTTTTGATTGATGTACAACGTACTGGCCCTTCAACGGGTATGCCAACTCGTACGCAACAATCGGATATTACGATTTCGGCGTATGCTTCACATGGCGATACAAAACACGTTTTGTTGTTTCCGAGCAACCCAAAAGATTGTTTTGAACTAACAACCGATGCTTTTGATTTAGCAGAAAGATTACAAACGCCAATTATCGTTCTTACTGACTTAGATTTAGGAATGAACGACCACATGAGCGAGCCTTTCGAGTGGAATCCTGAGCGTAAATATGACCGTGGTAAAGTTTATACAGCCGAAGATTTAGAAAATATGGGGCGTTTTGGCCGCTATTTAGATTCTGATGGCGATGGTATTCCGTACCGAACTTACCCAGGTACGCACCCAACCAAAGGTTCGTACTTTACTCGTGGTACTTCTCGTGACGAATACGCAGTTTATACCGAAGATAGTGCTGTTTATGTAAGAAATATGCAGCGGTTGGAGAAAAAATGGGAGACAGCCAAAGACCTTGTGCCAAAGCCTCATTTCTATCAAGAAAAAAACATGAGTCCGTTGGGCGTGATTTTCTTCGGAACTTCAACATATTCTTCGGAAGAGGCCATTGATTTATTGCGTGAACAAGATGTTGTGCTTGATGCAATGCAACTCAAAGCTTTTCCATTCAATAAAGACGTGGAACAATTCGTCGAAGACCACGAAGTTGTTTTTGTAATTGAGCAAAACCGTGATGCCCAAATGCGTTCGTTGCTTATCAATGAATTAGAGATAAATCCTAAGAAATTGATTCGTGTCTTAAATTATGACGGAATGCCAATTACGGCTGATAAAATTGTGAAAGAAATTAGTAAAAATCTGACTCTTGCTTAGTTTTGGATGAATTTAATTAACTTTGATGAGAAAGGTTTCTTGAAACCCTATGAAATAATTCATTCAGACTTACAGTCTTTAAAAGCTATTTTTGTAGATAATATAGAAATATCTAAAACAAGAAAGCCGTTATTTGATAATTATTTAGAGTATTTGGCCATCATTAAAGATGTAATTCCAAATAATTTTCATCAGTGGATTGATGGTAGTTTTATTACTCAAAAACAAAATCCAAATGATATTGATATTGTAACATTTATCAATTATCAAGATTTTGAAAGGAATATCAAAACTTTTGACTCACTAAGAAAATGGCGTTACGATAAAACAAAAGGAGTGGATGGTTATTTTGTACCTATATTCCCAGAAAATCATCGTAAAAATGCTATTTTTAAAATGGAACAACAGGAATGGAAATTTCAATTTGGTAATGACCGAAACGGTAACAAGAAAGGAATTATTGAACTTAATTTCTAAGAAAATGGAATCAGAAGCATTAACACAGCAAGAGCAAGCAAGATTAATAAGGCTTCTTGAGCTAATCAGGAGTACCAATCGCTTAATTTCGTTGCATCAAGAGGATGATGAATCTTCTCGGTTTTCAATAAAACAATACGAGGAATTAAAAGCTGAATATCTCAGAGAATTAGAAAGTTTGATGATGCCCTTTGGCGTACACATCCAACAAGCAGCATAAAAGTTGATAAATAATTTTACATAAAGAATTGACTACAAGTGAAATAAAATTCGCAAATCGTCAGCGGGTCGCCGCCCGTTCATAAATCGTAAATAAAAACATGACATACGTTCGTCCGACCTTTAGGCATCCAGATTTGCCAAAAAACAAAATAAATTTTACTAAAAAAGACTACGAAGGAGCTTTATCAACGCTCTGTGCTGGTTGCGGACACGATTCTATCAGTGGAGCAATCGCCCAAGCGTGTTTTGAGTTGTCGGTTGAGCCTCACCGAATCGCCAAGCTTTCGGGTATCGGTTGTTCATCAAAAACTCCTGCTTATTTCCTCGGAAACTCGCACGGTTTTAACTCTGTTCACGGACGTATGCCTTCGGTGGCTACGGGTGCGTACTTGGCTAACCGTGACTTAGTTTACTTCGGTGTTTCGGGCGATGGTGACTCAGCTTCTATTGGTATGGGGCAATTCGTACACGCCATTCGCCGTAACCTTAATATGGTGTATGTCGTAATGAATAATGGCTGTTATGGCCTTACAAAAGGGCAAGATTCTGCCACGGCAGACAATGGCTCAAAAAGTAAAGCTGGCTCAACAAACCTCTTCAATGCCATTGATTTAGTGGGTTTAGGACTTGAACTGGGAGCAACTTTTGTGGCTCGTAGCTTCTCAGGAGATAAAACTCAGTTGATTCCGCTTATCAAAGCTGCTATTTCTCACCCAGGTTTTGCTTTGATTGATGTGATTTCTCCTTGTGTAACTTTCAATAATAACGTAGGTTCTACAAAATCTTACGATTATGTACGTGAGCATATTGAGGCTACTTCAACCGTAGATTTTGTGCCTGTAATGGAAGAAATCACAGCAAGCTACGATGATGCCAAAGAAGTAACGCTTCACGATGGTTCGGCTTTACATTTACAAAAATTGCATCAAGGTTGGAATCCAGAAGATAAACTTTCGGCAATGAATGCTATTCAAAATTCAAAAGAAAAAGGTGAAATCTTGACAGGTTTGATTTACATTGAACCAAATACCAATGCTCTGCACGATGTGCTTCAAACAACCAAGCAACCATTAAATACCCTCAAAGAAGACCTTCTTTGCCCAGGTGTTGATGCACTTGAGGCTTTGAATCAGAGTTTGAGGTAAGAATATTTTAAGATAAATTGAAAACGCTCAAGAGATTTTGATTTCTTGAGCGTTTTTTTATAGTTTAGTTTAACAAATGACCAAGAATTATTTTTAAGTCAACTAATCAAATGAAAAAATCATTGAACCTTCGGATTAATCTAATAAACCCACCTACTGGGGTAGATTTTGGCTTACAAAAAGGCTCTGGAAATAACTTTATGATTGTTGAAAAGCAACGTACTACCACTAATGATTTGATTTTTGAGTTTTCAATTTTGGTAAAAGATGATGCCGAGAAAAAGCAGTCACCGAAACTTTCGGGTGATTTTGTTCAAGGTTCAAGTGATAAGTTCGTTTACATTGGTATCGGAACTTATGCAGGTCAATTCGATTCTATTTGGTCAAGAAGGCTCAAAGTTCCTTTGACTGGAATTACTTGGGAACAAGTGGAGCAATTATACAATAACCCTAATGCTGTTTTAGAAACTTATGTGCCAGGTACAGGAAAAGATGGTAGTCCAAATTGTGCAACAGTAAAACCATTCGCAGGATGGTTAATTAAGGCGTAAATATTGCTTCGCTTAACACACTCGCATCAGCTTTAAATCCAATCCATGACAAAAATCATGTTTTAAAACCTACATTTTGGCTTGCTTTGTTAAATTTTTTGAAAAGCAATGACCAAAACACAGGCACATACCTTCCATATACCCGTAATGGGTTTAGGTTTCACGATTGATACTCCGCTGAAAGTAGCAAGATTTGGTATCTCTTCCGTAATTTCGATTATCGAACACGAACTCATCGAAAAAATGCGAGAATTTCACTGCAGAGAAAACGGTGAAGTTTATGAACCAATTACCGAAAAAGTGGAAGATTACCGAGCCAAAAGAATTACAGAATATTTGAATCTTTTGGATAGATTGATAAATAAGCAAGTAGAAAAACTACGCTTAGAACCTTTCGTAGAAGGCTCAGAAATTACAAAATATTTTGAGTTACTACCCGAAACTTCCCCAATTAAGCAGATGTATATCGGAATGCTGCAACTGGAAGACAGTTCGGTAAAAAAACAAGTGCAGGACGAACTCCGCAATGCGATTGTGGCAGGTTCGATTGATGTAAACGTGATGTCGAAAGTTGATAGAACGCACTACGATGAAAACGGTGAAATGCTACCGAAAGAATTTTCGGATGCTCTTTCTTCGTTTCGTGGTTATGCACAAAGCAATTTGACTTCGAGTATTGTTTTTTCGGCTGGCTATAACCCACGTTTGTATGGTTATATAGATGCTTTCAACGACTTTTTCCCAGATAAAAATGGCTTCTTAAAAAAGAAAATCATCTTAAAAGTAAGCGATTATCGTTCGGCTCTTACGCAAGGGAAGATTTTAGCTAAAAAAGGACTCTGGGTTTCGGAATTCAGAATTGAATCGGGGCTAAACTGCGGTGGACACGCTTTTGCTACTGATGGACTTTTGCTTGGCCCAATCATGGAAGAATTCAAACAAAATCGAGCAACTTTGCAAAAAGAAGTATTTGATATTTGTAATCAAGCATTAGTTGGTAGAGAAATGTCACCGTTTCCATCAATTCCAGCTATGAAAATCACGGTGCAAGGTGGTATCGGAACAGCCAACGAAGATAATTTCTTGCTTGAATATTATGATGCTGATGGCACTGGTTGGGCGAGTCCATTTTTGTTGGTTCCCGAAGCTACCAATGTTGATGATGCTACGCTCAATAAAATGGCTAATGCCAAAAAAGAAGATTATTTCTTGAGTAATGCTTCGCCTTTGGGCGTTCCATTCAATAATTTCCGACATACAAGTGGAGAAGAACAACGCTTGATGCGTATTAATAAAAATCGTGCGGGAAGTCCGTGTTATAAAAAGTTTCTTTCTACCAATACGGAATTTACAAAAGAACCAATTTGTGAGTCTTCTCGTGAATACATTCACGCAAAAATAAAGCAAATTGAAGCAAGCGAAATGACCGCTGGACAAAAGGCAGAGAAAATCAATTTTCTTAATCAAAGAGATTGTTTGTGCGAAGGTTTGGGAGTTTCTGCATTGTTGAAACACGACATAAATCCTGCTCATAAACTTACAGCCGTAACGATTTGCCCAGGGCCTAATTTGGCTTACTTTTCGGGAGTATTTTCGTTGAAACAAATGGTTGACCACATTTATGGGCGAACCAATGTTTTGAACTCATTGAAACGTCCAAATATGTTTGTGAATGAATTAGCTTTGTATGTAGATTACTACAAAAACCAACTCAACAAACAAGTCGAAAATCTTTCAACGGCACAAGTACGGACACTTAAAGCTTTTCATACTAACCTATTATCAGGAATTGACTACTACAAATCATTGGTTTCATCTTTTAAAAACGAAACTGAGCGATACATGGAAGAAATGAAGGAAGAACTCAGTGCATTGGAAAATACAATTATGTCGTTGAATCTGCCTTTTGAAGTTGTTGCAAAGTAATCTAAAAGAATGGTGCAAATGGTGAAGATTTGCACCATTCTTTTATTCCTCAATCACAATCGCAATTTTATTTCCTTTTATTGCCATTCGACTAACTTTTCGCTTGGGAAGCATATCGGGCAAAGTAACCGCTTTCCATTCTTTAGTCATTAAATTGTAGCTGAAAATATCAGTATTTCGGCTTTCAAAAATGATATTCTCTGATAACCAAGCATTATAATGCTCCGAGTCTGGGTGGCTTTCTGCTATATCGGTAATAGTATTTTTTTGAGGGTCAAACGAGCGAATTAGCCATTTTTTATCCATTTGCTGCACAAAGCTAAAAGCTTTTTGTTTCGGAATAAGGTGCAGCGAACGCCCAATATTTGCAGCAACGACTATATCTTTTTTTGTGATAAGATTTTGATAATGAAGCGTTTGTGGTTCACCCAATACAAAAGTAATAAGTTCGTTTGGATTCAACCATGCCTGATAACCAATCTTACCAGTTTTCTGAGATTCAAAAATTAGCTGAGTTTCAGTTGGATTCTTGATATTGTATTTTACCAAGTCTTGGTCGCCGTTTGATTTTCGCTGAACAATGCACGACAAGTATTTTTTATCGGGCATAACGGTTGGAGAATATTCTGAATCAATGGTATTAGTTATTTGTAACCCTACTCCAGTTTTAAGATTATACGACCAAATATCGGTTTGCCCATCTTGCATGGCTGTATAATAAAGTAGCGGTTGTGATGGATGAAAAAACGGTTGATTATCGTAACCTCGGCGATTGGTGATATTTTTAGGGTTTGAGAGCGTAATATTTCCGCCCGATTCTGAAATATCTAATAGAAAAATTTCAGTTCCATTTTGGGCAAAAAGTAAATTGGAAACGAATAGTAGGGCGAGTATTTTCTTCATAGGCGTAGTTTTGTTTGTTAGCGAAAATACCGAAAATTAGGCTAAAAAGCAAATTTTACTACTGCATCCGTTGGTTAAAACCAACGGCAATGAAATTTTATAAGTCTAAATTTTCTATTTAAAAATCACTTTGGAGCTTCAGTATAATACATTACGGGTCTGAAACCAACATAAACCGAAGGACCATCAAAACTTTTAATGGGTGCAACTTTTAAGTCTTCCTCCTCAGAATCCCAGTGTCCGCCTTTAACTTTTCCTCTTGATAAAAGCATTTCGGCAACATTTCCAGCCATATTGTATGTACCAACCATAGATGGATTAAAGCTATTTATTGGCCTTAGAGGAATCTGTGAGCCTTTCTTTTGCATATGAATTTGTGCCTCAATTCTATAATTAGCTAAATAGCATTGCTTCTCATTTACTAATTTATCTTTTGCTCCCGTCGCATAAACAGCATCAGGATGGGGCCAATAAACGGCATTTACCCATTCAAAGTTAGTGGGTAGCCGTACAACTGCTATTCTCGAATCTTTTCTTGATTTATTGATTAATAACTCAATCCATTTACAGTACTCAACTGCTGCATCATAAGAAATACAGACAACGGGAAAATTTAAATATTCATTAGAGTAAAAATACTTCTGAAAAGGCACTTTATCTTCAAAAATCCATTTGCTTGAATCTGGCCGAATTTTCTCTAAAACATCATATTTTTGTTCTTTTTTCAAATAATCCATAAACTCTTGATAATCACTAACCGAAACCTCATGGTCATACATATAATATCTACTCGCATTGATTTCCGCTGTTTTAATCCCTGGTATAATCAAAAAACCAGAACGAGGTTCTTTTTTAATTTGATTGTTAAATCTTTGAGCTAAACTACTATAGCTTGACTCTACCAAACAGAACAGTAGAAAAATTCGGTAATAAATCATGGTTGATGTTTATAGTTTGTTGTGTTAAGTATTTAGGGTTTGAAGTGCTTCCGATATCACCCCTTCATAAATCGAATCAATAAAATTTCAATCAGAAGGAAAGCCAAAGCAAGCATCACACAGTATTTCCAAAGTGGCGTACCCACATTGCTTTCTTGGAAGGTTTTTACGAAATCTCCGTCGAGTAGGTTATCGAAAATTGTGATGTTTTTTTGTCCTGCAAAGAATGTTCTTAGTTCTTCGGGGGTATAAAAATCCATTTTTGATTCTTCGTTGTCGTGGTTGAGAGCTATAAGTTTTTCGGTTTTTCCGTCTAATTGTAATTCATAATAACCCGATTCAAGCACCTGATTATCTGACAGTTGTGAAGACTTCGGTAACTCTAACGTAAGCGTATTTCCTACGATTCTTTGTACTGGAATTATCTCAATTTTATTGTTCGGAGCCGAAACATTTTTGAGTTTATATGTAGCATTTTTCTTGACATTTGATAAATCTAAATTGATACTTCCTTCGCTAAAATTATAGGCAGCACGCTCTTGTTTTGTACTCATCGAGGCAATTTTAAACATCGTTGGTACAAAGAATGCGTGTTCGGCGAAGTTTCCGTAAGGTTTATCAAGTGGCGATGCACACACATACACACGCCCCTGAGAAGCCTGTGTCGATGTAATGAAATTTTGCATATTCTTGAAGGTCAGAATCTTCTCACCTACGCCACTCCACGTCCATGCAGGTTGCATGGTGGGCGTGTTTACCACACCTTGCGAAGTTGTGCGTTCAAAAACATCAATGTAAAACGGATTTTGTCGGTTAGGTTCGGCAATTGCTTGCTGGCTTTGTGCCAAAACTGGTTGATTATTGAGGTTGATACCTTGAATACCGAATCCACCTAAGAATTGGCTATATGACGTAACATCGGGTCTTGCCGCTGGGAAAATCAAGAGATTTCCACCATTTCTCACAAATTCTTCGAGACTCGCACGGAACGTTCCTGCTACGGTTTCTACCCCTTCCAAAACTATCAAATTAGCGTTTTTAAATTGCCCAACATCGACATTTGTGGCACTGTATGCTCGGTAATTGAAAAGGCTATCATTATCAAAAACTTTTCCGATGTAATCGGCCGCACTGCGTTCTTGATAGAGATGAAGAACCTGAATTGTTGGCGAAGCATTCAGCACAAAATAATAATCGTTGTCGAAGGTAATGGGTTGGTCATCAAACGAAACTTTTCCACGATGAAAACCTTTGTCTTTTACCGTAAAATTAAACGTTGCCGTTGCCGAACCATTCGGAGCGATATCCACCGAAGCCGTTGAGGCTTGGGCGTTGTCAATAAATAATTTTACTGGTAGTTTTTCAACTTCTTCGCTTCCTGAATTAAACACTTTTACGTAAAGAATATTATTCTGCATTTCACGAATGAATGGCGATGCCAACCAAACCGAATCAGTGAAAACATTCTGATTTTTCTTGCCTTGAACTGGCACTAAAAATAATTTATTGAGTGTGTCGGTCTTGATTTTACGTAAATCGCCCGATGTACTTTTCTGAAAATCAGAAAACCAAAAGAATTGGTTATTGGCACTTGGATTATGTTTTTGAGCAAGATTATTCTGACGTTTATAAATACTTTCAAACGTACGTGGATTCGACGAAAAACCTACCGAAGTAAGACGGTCTTTTACTTTTGTTCCGTTGGTTACGGCTTGGTCTTCGCCCGAAAAATCATTTGTAATTAGCTGAATATTAGGAGATTGACGAAATAATGTAAGCAATTCGTCAATTTTCGTAACGGCTAAATCAAGGTAGCGTTTGTTTTCGGTGGTGTTTTGCATACTCAACGAATTATCGAGATAAAGGCTATTGACGCCCAAACCCGAACTACGATTTGTTGAGGCATTTTTGGCGGGTAAAAAAGGTTGAGCAAAAGCCAACACCAAAAACAACAAAAACAACAATCGTGAAGCCAAAATGAGCCATTGCTTGATGCGACGAAACGAAGACGTTTGAGTTTCGACGGCCTTCAAGAATGCCACATTGGTAAAGAAAACTTTCTTCGTACGACGAAAATTGAATAAATGAATTATCAAAGGCACAGAAAGTGCCGCTAAACCCCAAAGAAAAGTCGGAAAAAGAAATTGCATATATACCCTAACCGCAGCGGCGGACCGTCCCTAAAGGGGAATTTAAAATTAGTTTTTAAAAATAGCAAATCGCTAAAAGCCAAATGACCAAAGTCCTTATATCTAACGTAAAAGTCTGAAAATACTTTCAATAAATCATCATCTTTTAAGTTTAAATGCCAATTATTATGCCAAAGCAAATCACATGGATTGAATAATTGGTCACAAAGCTTGTGGAGTTCGTCACATCCGTTTTCGGCTGAAAAAAACACCCGCTACTTTTGAATCATCAAACAAGACAAATAACACAAAATTAAAAATATTTCAATCATTCCTAAACTTTATAAAATTATGAACACAGCACTTACTTTTGGCACAAAAAGAACTTTCAAGGCAAAACAAATTATCAACGATTTCCTCACTTATGTACGCAAGCCGCTATACATTGCAGAAGACGCTACAATGAGCAAAACCGAAAAATTTCAATACTTGTTTAAGGTCTTACTTTGCAAATTGGCACTTTTACCGATTTTAATTCCGATTATCTATTTTACAAAACAACTAACTGGTGCAAAATCGGCTGACATGCCACAGACGTGGGGTTATTATGTGGCGATTGTGATGATTGTTCCACTCATCGAAGAACTTATTTTTAGAGGAATATTGCATTATAGCCGTTGGATTATTGCTTTTGCATTTTCTTTTGTATTGATGACTCTTACTAAATATACAGGAGCTTTCGACCGAATTGGCTGGCACATTGGTTTTACTTACTTAGCTTGTTTTTTATCAATCCCGATTATTTATTTGATAACCAAACCTTTGGATAGTATTTTTGAAGCACTTTGGGCAAAAAACTTCAAGTATATCTTTCACCTGGTGGCTGTTGGTTTTGGCTTAGCACATCTTACTAATTATTCGGGTATCAGCAATTATTTGTTTGCTTTACCTTTGGTTACGAGTCAAATAATTTCGGGTTATGTGTTGGGCTTTGTACGTATGAAACTGGGTTTTGGCTACGGTGTGGCTTTGCACTCAGCTTGGAATTTTATTGCATCGTTTGGTATGTTGGTTGTGTTGCTGGCTAAGTTTTTCTAATTTTAAGAAATTCAATCAAAACTTACCAAAATGACAACTCAAAAACTCAAAGTATTACAAGCTATCTGTGGAATTATAATGATAGTATCTGTCATTACTTATATTTACATGGACTGGCAACTTGACTATGAAGGACTCTATTATAAACTCGCAAAAGGTATTTTTCAACTATCGTTGGCTTTGACTTTTCATTTTAGTATGCTGCATCAGAAAATCAATCAACCCGAAAAATATAACCCAACTTTACATAAAATTTTGGTTGGTGTTTGGGGAGTTATTGGAATCATTCAACTTATTGATGTTTTGCGGTTATTATTCTAAGATTCTCTACTAAACCATACACGCAGGTTCCTCTACTATTTTGGTAGGGGTTTTTGTTTTGACAAACTCTTGTGGTAAATTTGACCAAAATCACACAAAAAACTACCTATCAATTTTATGGATGAATTAAATTTACTACGCAAAAAAACCGGCATGACAATAGCCAAAGCTTGGATGCTGATGATAATTTGTGTGACTGTGCTATTTTTAGGGGGAGGTATTTTAGGAGCAGTGGCAAGTATGAATAATATTGAGCCTGAACCATTATTAGAAAATGGCATCTTCCTGATAATGTTACTCATTATTAGTCTCTCAAGTATTTGGGGCTATTTTATTAATAAAAAAAAATTGCCCTTATTTCATAAAACATCTTTGCTAATTTATCTGCTTTGCTTGTTTATAGCCTTATCATGGTCTTATATTAGCCCTTTAGTACTTGATTTTCTGCCGTTCAATACTATAGAAGCAGAAAGCCTTGAACGAGTAGAGATTGAACTTTTATTAGGAATAACATTATCGTTGCTTTTTACGATTCTGCAAATTGGAGTTATCGGGCATGGTTTGCTCAAAAATTATTTATTCAAACAAGTGATTTTCACAGTTGTTGCCGTAAGTATTGTTATGGTGATTCCACAAGCTGTCATTGGGCTTATCTTCCAGACAGCCATTATGTTTTATATTTATTATCGTACGGCTTCATTCCAATTGCCCCTGCTCATGACTCTTTCATTTAGTCTGGTAGAATACTTATGTAAACTCATTTGGGGACATAATATCACTACCCAAAACTATATTCGTATCCACTTAGTTCCGAATCCAGTTCTCTATCAAATCGGGCTTTTGGTGGCAGTATTAATCATCATAATCGGTCTTTATTTCATCCGAAAAAATACTAATCCGATTGTATGGCAACGCCCCGAAGAAGATGAAGATTTGGCATTTTTATAATAAAAGTAATACAAAAACATTTTCAAAACTCATGATTCTGCGGTCATGAGTTTTTTTATTTCCCACGGTTTCAATATTTCATCACACGGTTCTGTGAGTTGGTCACATCTGTTTTCTACACTGTTTTTGGTGCTATATCTTTGAATCATCAAAACAAAAACAATTATTAAACAACTCAAAAAATGCGGTTCGCCGCCCGCCAAAATTATGAAAACGAAATCACTTTTATTCGCCGCTTTAGTTTCAATCTCACTCGCCACTGCTTCTTGCCAAAAAGAGGAAAACATTATGCCCAATGTTGGTTATTATTCAAATGACAAAAATCCAAGTACAACCACAATTATTGATGGCAAAGAGACAGATGTAGATGGAAATGTAATTTTAGAAACACCAAATAATGAAAATGTAGCAAAGTCGAATCAACCAAAATCTACTATACCGACCAATATCATGCAAATTGATAGCGATGATGTAAAGTAAAATATGAACACTTACCTAAATAAACAAAAGACATGAAAAAGTTTGAAATTATCAGAGTATCAGATTGGTGGTCAACTGATTCGTTAATCGAAAAAGCAGAAAATGTAGCTAATCAAAAAAGTCAAGAAGGCTACGAAATCGTCAGTATTTCATTTGGTTTTAGTGTATGGATGAAAGTTACGGCCTACATCACTATCACAAAGCCGTGGTAGTTCATCCCAGATTTCGGGGAGTTCATCACATCAGTTTTTATGAAAAAGCTAATTTATACAAATTTGAATCATTAAAACATTTACTATAATGAGATATTTAACACTCAACATCAATCCAAACGCCCGCATCGACATCGACAATAGTATTTGGGGAACCGAAACGATAAGATATAATAATGAGACTGTGTCAGAAAGGTATTCAACCTTTGGTTCGGTTCATACCTTCGAGAAAGAAGAAAATGGCGAAACTGCCAAATATGAAATCAGAATCAGTCTGAAATTTTTAAGAATCGGTTTCGATATTTTCAGAAATAACCAAGCAATTCTTTTAAACTAAGCATACTATGAAATGGCTTAAAGACAATTCGGGAACAAACTATGTGCTAAAAAATAACGACGAGGTTATTCTAAAAATGCACTTTGACTATGACAAAAAAGGATTAAAAGCAAAGTGTCAAAGTATTTCTAAAACATTTGTTATTGAAACTGAAAGTTTTTGGAAAAGCAATATTCTCATTAAAGAAAATGAAATCATTATTGCCAAAACTAAGACTGATAAATGGTACAGCAGCCTCAGCACTTTGGAAATAAATGGACAAAAAATCAAGTTCAAACTTCGGAATAATCCATTGGCAGAAATAGTATTTTTTACTGAAACCGAAGAAAGTCTTCTGCTTTCTTGTGGCTTAAAATCCGATAAAAAAGGTATGACCGAAACCGTAATAAATTTAGGAGACACACTTATCGAAAATTCGATAAATCCTTATTTATTAGCTATTTGTTGGTATATTTTCAAGCCGATTGCAGAAGAAAACACCGTAGATACTCTTGCATTGATAATTTCATAAATATCAAATTTTAGAATATGGAAACCGTTACAAAACAAGACAAATTACTTTTTTTCGGAATCACGTTTGCGGCACTGGCGGCTTTTATATTCATTATCAATTACGTAAATCCGATTGCAGGTTTCGGCGTAGGATACATCTTTCTCTTATCAGCTTTAATGGCGGGTATCATCACATTATTAAAATTTGATTTTAATAAAATCGCTGAAAAATATAAAAGTACCAATCCGAATTTAATTTCAGGAAGTATCTGGAGTGCTTTGGCAATAATGAAATGGCTTAAATATTTTCAGAAAGACAATTTTGACTGGCTTATTGCTTCATTATTTACAATCGTTGCCATTATCAATTGGGTAAGTTTTTTCAGAAAATCTGATAAATAAGCTACTAAATCCACACTATAACATGGAAAAAAGCCTTAATTTCGCCTCAAAACTAATTAACCGACCAATGGAGTTTTCGTTTGGACATATTTTTACTAAAGCATACTGGAAAGAAACGGCTATTCCTTTCGCAAAAAAACATTGGGTGTTGATTGTGGCTGTGCTTACGGCTTTAAGTCTGGTTCATACGATTTGGTATTTTACTATTGACCATCCATTATCGGAAATTGCCGATAAGTTTAAAAGCACATTCCCTGAAAAAAGAGGGGCTGTTTTTAAAAGAAATTCTTTTTCATATAAAATGGGATACATTATTGGGGCTATTCTAAAATCAAAGTCTTTTATTTTTAGTTTATCTGGCACAACAATTCTCATAGCCGAATTCAATTACCAATTTCTTTTTAAGAATTTATTCGTTGATGAAGGCCGAAAAGGTAAGTTTTTTTACTTTTTAGTATTAGTTTTCTTGTATTTTTTCATCTTTGCTATATTACTAAGTTTATTCGGATTAAAAGCTGAATCACTTGGTTTACATACATTTATCACTAACACTTGGATTGGTTTTTCGGTCATCTATTCGGTTATTCAATATGTTTCAGATTCACACAAAAGACTACGAGAAATGGCAATTCAGAAAACAAAAGTTGAGCTTTCGGCTCTAAAAGCACAAATAAATCCACACTTTTTGTTTAATGTACTAAATAATCTCTACGGAACGGCCATCGTTGAAGATAGCCCAAAAACTGCCGAAGGTATTCAGCAATTATCGAGCATTATGCGGCACGTAGTTGAAGGCACAAAAAACGAACGAATTTCAGCCGAAAAAGAGGTGCAGTTTCTGTACGATTTTGTGGAATTAAATAAAATGAGAATTCCGAAACGAGATAATATCAGAATCAATATTAATATTGACTGGGACGAACAACCGACGCAAATTGCACCGCTTTTGGTAATTCCGTACATCGAAAATGCCTTCAAATATGGCATCAGTATTACGCAGGAAAGTTTTATTGACCTAAATTTTAAGATAAAAGACCAAAAACTAAGTTTTTCGTGCCGAAACAGCATCATTAAACAATTCGATAAATTGGAAGTTGGTACTTCAACAGGCATCGAAAACACCCAACGCCGCCTTATGTTAAACTATCCGCACAAACATTCGTTGAAAATTTCTAATGAAAACAATATTTTTGAAGTAGCTTTAGAAGTGAATTTGAAGTAGTTTTATACGCAATCACCCCTGTGCCATTGTCAGTGTCTTCACTGACAAGCAGAGAATGTAAAAAAAACATTGCTGTTAAACTTCTTGATGAAAAATTAACCACAACCACAAAAAATGCTCAAAGCAATTGCCATAGATGATGAGCCAATGGCTCTGGAAGTAATCAAAGCCCACGCCAAAAAGGTAACTTTTCTTGATTTGCAAGAAACCTTCGTTAGTGCTATGGAAGCACTTGATTTCTTGAAGAAGAACCCTTGTGATTTAGTATTTCTCGACATCAATATGCCCGATATTACTGGCCTTGATTTTTCACAACTTTTACCACAAAATACATCAGTTATTTTCACAACGGCCTATTCTCAATACGCAGTAGATGCCTTCAATATCAATGCACTCGATTATCTGCTAAAGCCCATTGATTTTAGTAGATTTATGAAAGCTTGCCAGAAAGCGTATGAGAATATCAACGAAGAAGCTCCAAAAATCCCATATTTATTTGTAAAAGATGGCTATGATTTGGTGAGAATTAGCATCGAAAACTTACTTTTTGTCGAATCCGAAGGTAATTATCTGACTTTTAAGGAATCGGATAAAAAGACCGTCACTCGCATGACTATGACCGAAGCCATCGAAATGCTACCAAAGTCTGACTTTTTCAGAGTACATAAATCATTTGTGATTAATCTCAACCACGTCAAAAAAATCGAGCGTCATCAAGTTTGGGTAGGCACAGAAGCAGTTCCAATCGCTGCCAATTACCGTGATGATTTGATGGAGGTTTTGAAGAAAATTTGGATGGTGAAATAAATCCTAAAGGTGTTCTTTTCCCTTAAAAGCATAGAATCGTAGAATGTGATTTACGATTAGAAACTCACCGAAAGTATTGATGACTCTTATGAACATATAGGTGAGTTCATAAACTCGTGCTTCTGGTGGCAGAATATAATATAAATCGGCTGTAACCGTAAAAAACAAGCCCACAAGAAAGAATATTCTAATTTTGATTTGATGAATCCTAAGTTGAATTCCAACAAGAAGAAAGACCATTATTCCTATCCAATAGAAATTAAAAGAAAACATGGACGTTCTTGGGTAAAGATTTAGAAGATACAGGAAAAATACACCCCCAGTTAGGCCTAAAATGGATAGAAGTGTATTCTTGGTGTCGGATAAAGCAAATTTTTTAACGCCCATTTCAAAGAAAATACCCACCAATATCAATCTTAAAATCGGTTGAACATAAGAATAAACAACATCAAATTCTTTTTCATCAACAATAACAAACGAAGAAAGTCCAATAGTGAAAAGTCCTCCGTAGCAAACGGCCAGTAAAACTAAAGGTTTCTGAAAGTTTTTTAAAATCTTGGAGAAAATATATACAAATAAAAAAAAGTAGTCGAATTGAAATAGGAATAGAGCCAGCAATCTATCCATTTGATTTTTTAGTTCGTTAGGCTCAATCTTTATAAAAAAGTAGATATTGACTAAAAGAACCGATGTAAAGAACATACGGGTAAACCTTTCGCTCATTTGAAGGATTCTTTAATGTTATCAGTAAAGTAAATCTAATATACCTACAAATAAGGATCCAAATAATGATGAGAGTCATAAACTTAGTAAGCGGTAGTGTTTGAAAGCCAATTGGCTTCAATAAATCAACACCATCATACTTCTTGCTCCGTGAGCCCCAATGACTAAAGATTGTTCAATATCAGCAGTTTTTGATGGCCCAGCAATAAAAACACCGTAACTACCTACGCTTTCGATTTTATTGTAGGCTTCCTGCATGTTGGCAACGATATTATTTTTATCAAGCACCAAAACCAAATGTTGGGTAATAAACGGCAAGGCACGGTTGAGCATATTGCTCTCAGGCACCCAAATTGTACCGTTTTCGGCAACACCTATTTCTCCTTGAATTACTGCTAAATCGACCTGTTCTAAAATTTCTTTAGTTGTATCAAGATTAACGTCTACGTTTGATTTGACAATATTAGAAGCTACGTTTTTCAAATCGCTGTAATACTTGTCAATCGCTGTTTGACATTCGGCTTTTGATGCAAGCTCAACAGCCGTTCCGCCGATGCCTTCCAACACGGTTTTGAATCGCTCGATGCTTCCATCACCTTCAAAAATTGGCACATTGGGCAATGCTGTCAATGCAGGTTTATTGTTGGCGATGCTATTTAATATTTTTTCTCTGCTGGTCACAAGTAGTTATTAGTTATTGGGTACTTTGTTACTGGTATTTAATGAGATTTTTTTTCCTATTTTCCTCATACCATTCCTTAAAACTCTGCTTTGGAGCGTCGGGTAATTCTCTTGCTTTTGCCCACGGATTCATGCTTTGATTATGCGTGAGTCCATGCGGTAAAATTCGCAAAGCTCCACGAGCCAATTTTCCACTCAAATCATACACTTTTGGCATCGAAAGCACTTTTGCCATGCCCTTCATACCCCATTTTTTGGCGGCTGTAAGTTCGTTTGCTTGACCAACAATTTGTCGCCATTTATAAAGCTGCACGTGAATATCAATTTTTACAGGGCAAACATCCGAACACGAACCACAGAGTGTAGAAGCAAAAGGCAAACTTTTATGCTTGTGTAAATCAATATTCGGAGAAAGAATAGCACCAATTGGGCCAGGAACGGTAAAATCATAACTATGCCCGCCACTTCGGCGATAAACTGGACAAGTATTCATACAAGCCCCACAACGGATACACTTCAATGAATTTCTGAAATCGGCTCTGCCGAGTTGTTGTGTTCGGCCATTATCCACAATTACTATGTGCATTTCTTTGCCTTCGACTGGCTTTGTGAAATGCGAAGTATAAGTTGTAATCGGCTGACCAGTAGCACTTCTGGCAAGCAATCGAGTATAAACTGATAAATGAAGAAGTTTTGGAATAATCTTTTCGATACCCATGCAAGCAATGTGAACTTTTGCCAAATTTACGCCTAAATCGGCATTCCCTTCGTTGGTACAAACCACAAAACTACCAGTTTCCGCAATTGCAAAGTTTACGCCCGTAAGAGCCACGTCGGCCGCTACAAATTTTTCTCTTAGATGCTGACGAGCCGCTTCGGTCAGAACTTGAGGGTCTTTTTCGCCTTTGGTTGTACCCAAATGTTCATGGAAAGTTTCGCCAACATCTTCTTTTTTAAGGTGAATGGCGGGCAATACAATATGGCTTGGTGGCTCGTTTCTAAACTGTACGATGCGTTCGCCCAAGTCCGTATCTACTACATCAATATTATTTTTTTCGAGAAAACCATTCAAATGGCATTCTTCGGTAAGCATTGATTTGCTTTTCACCAAACGAGGATTTCTTCCTTCAACTTTGCACGAGTTTTTGATAATCTCCATCACAATTTGATTGTGCTCGGCGGCATCGGCAGCCCAATGCACTTTTACGCCATTTTTTATCGCATTCTGCTCAAATTCGATGAGGTAATTATCAAGATTGCTCAGTGTATGGTCTTTGATTTCGGACGCAAGTGTGCGTAAATCTTGAAATTCAGGAATTGGATAAACCGCTTTGTCTCGTTTCTGACGCACAAACCAAAGCGTTTCGTCGTGCCAAGTCGTACGCTCAAAATCTTTATTGAAAGCTTCGGCTAATTCTGGGTGATTTTGGTGGTTCATGGTTGATTTCCGTTCAAAATTTCGGCTATGTGCATTACTTTTATTGGTGCGTTTTGGCGTTTTACAATGCCTTCGAGGTGCATTAAACATGATACATCACCCCCTGTCAAAACTTTCGTTCCGTTGCGAAGGTGGTCAGCGATTCGGTCTTTTCCCATACGTGCCGAAACAGCTTCTTCGGTTACACAAAACATTCCGCCAAAGCCACAACATTCGTCGTTACGCTCCAATTCGGTTAGCTCGATGCCTTTTAGTTTACGAAGTAATTTTGAAATTTGTCCATCTCTGATACCCGTGATTTCGGAAGCATTGGCCTGGCGAAGTCCACGCTGACCGTGACAACTCAAATGCAAACCAACTTTATGCGGGAAATCGACAGGAATTTCTTCTATTTTTAGCACATTTTCAATAAAATCGACTAATTCATAAACCGACTTTCTGACTCTCTGAACGGCGGGCGTTTGCTCTATTATATCATAATGTTTTTTGATATGATAAGTGCAGCTTCCCGAAGGTGTAACGATATAATCAAACTCTGAAAATGTATTAACAAAATGTTCGTAAACATCTTTAGAATCTTGCTCGCAACCACCATTGGCCATCGGTTGTCCACAGCACGTTTGTTTCATCGGAAACACTACATCCACACCCAATTTTTCCAATAATTGCAAGGTTGCGACACCCACATTCGGATAAAATTGGTCAACATAACAAGGTATAAATAAGGCTACTTTCATATTTTTGGGTAAAGGTCTGTGCCAAAGGCCTGACCTTTTTATTTCATGTTGAAATTTATCTCTATAACAATACGGTCAGACCTTCGGTACCGACCGAAACTTACAGCCCCGTAGCCACGCTAAAACCTCTTTTGTCAACTAAACCGCTTCTGATTTTTGCTCCACGGAAAGTGGCAATTGGGTCAAGTGCTCCACCCGCTTGGCGACTTGCCTCTGCTACCAAAGCTCTTGCATCAGTCAAGAAAGTATCACGCAATAACTCTTCGGCACGCAACACATCGTTGTTTTCTTGGGCATCGGCCAGTGCTACTCTATCAACCAAAAGTGCTTTTGCGTAAGTCGTCAGAATGGCATTTACCGACTGTAACAAATCTTCGATTGGGTCTTTTGTGTTGTGGCTTGCATCAATCATCCATGCCAATGGCGGATTTTTTACGCTTGCGTCCTGCATTCCATCAACCAATTCATTGAAAATCAAGAAGAATTGATAAGGTTTGATACTTCCTGTTGTCAAATCATCATCGCCGTACATTGATCCATTGAAGTGGAAACCACCGAGGCGACCAAAGTGCATCAAACGTCCAACAATTTGTTCGATGTTTGTGTTTGGCAAATGATGACCCAAATCTACCAAAACTTGGGCATTTTTTCCCACCGCTTGGCAAAGCGAATAGGAAGTTCCCCAGTCAGGAATCACCATTGAGTAGAAGTGAGGTTCGTAGGGTTTATATTCAATCAACATCGTCCAATCATCTGGCATTGATTGATAAATACTTGATAATGAATCGCTTGTGCGTTGATACGCACTTCTCATGTGCGATTGTCCAGGGAAGTTTGAGCCATCGGCCAACCAAACAGTAAGCACCTTAGAATCAAGCATTTTGCCGTATTCTACGCATTGAATGTTGTGCTGAATTGCCAAATCACGCACTTCGCTTTTGGTATGCGAAAGTGAGCCAAATTTATACGAATACTGCTGGTCTTTTTGGTCTTGAAACGTATTGGAGTTTACTGAGTCAATCGTCAAATCATTAGCTTTCAGTAATTGTTTGATAGCATTGGCATCAGATGGAATATCCCAAGGAATATGCAAAGAAATTGAGTTTGATGAACGATTTAACTGGTGAATCAGACCTACATCTTCAATTTTTTCTTCTAAATTTCTTGGTTCACCACCATTCGGGAAACGCCCGAAGCGAGTTCCGCCCGTACCCAAAGCCCAACTCGGAATGGCTACTTGAAAAGCTTTAATTTTATCAATAATTGTTTGAATATCAATGCCTTTACGGTCGAGGAGTTCGGTCAAATATGCCAATCTAAACTGGTGGTCGGCCTGTAATTTTTCGTTATGCTGTTGAATAATATCGTTACTGAGCATCTTAGTCAATGATTAATGTTGAATGATAAATGTTTAATTCGGTGCTACGTTTTACTAATTCTTTACAAGAACAGATGCAATTTTCTATTTAAAAAATTATAAAACTATCCTGTACTTGCCTGTTGAGCTTACATAGTTTTTCTATACTCTTTTGTCCAGTTAATTGCTCCGAAAAGTGCAATTACGCAGAAAATAGCATACAATAATGAATATAACTTCACCTCTTTCACAAAATACATGTAAGTACTTATGATGTCAATGGCCAGCCACATCCACCATGCTTCTACTTTTTTTCTGATGAGTAAAAATGTAGCAAAAATACTCATGACAGTCGTGAAAGAATCCATGTACGGAAATGCACTTGGTTTACTAAAAAGTTGCGGAATTAGTTCGCTCAAATTCTTGGCAAAAGTGCCAAGTAGATAAGTGCAAATTAAGCCAGTTAATGAATATATGCCGAATTGTTTCAGAGATAACTGACTGATTTTTAATTCATTCTTCAGATTGGCTTCTTGTGCCTTCGGAAATTTCCATTGCCAAAAACCAATAATATTGGTAATGAAAAAGAAAATTTGCAAAAACATATCGGGGTAAAGCTGAATCTGATAAAACATCATAAACGCCAACACAACATTTATCAATCCCAACACCCAACTCCACACATTTTCACGCACCGACAAAATAACTGCCACCAAACCCGTAAGCGTTGCGTAGAATTCGAGGTGACTCATTTTTACGCCCAAAAACTCAAAAAGTATATTATTTATATCGAAGAAGTTCATTTTTAATGTCCCATTATCTGTTTACGGTGTTCAAGACCCCAATTTCGAAGTTCGCTTATCATTTTTTCGAGCGATTTCCCATGCTCTGTGATCGCATACTCAACTGTCGGTGGAAAAGTATCATGTACAGTTCGTTTGACTAACTGATTCATTTCTAAATCTTTCAATTCTTTAGAAAGCATTTTATCGGTAATGCCATTTATGTCTTTAGAGATTTGTTTAAATCGTTTCGCTCCGAAAGTTAATGAAAGAATAATTGGCAACTTCCATTTTCCATTCAATATTTCTAAAGCATCCCGCACAGGTACAATCATTTTTGTACATTCTTCTGGGTTGTGTATTTGCTTAGATTCTGTCATAATTATATCATTTTGCTAGTGCTATCCTCAACGATAGCACTATCCTTTAGTATAGTACTATCTTTTGTAAAGCAAATATAAATAAGTTTGCAGAAATATTCTAAATTAAAGTTAAAAATGAAAAAAGACAAAATTATTTATTGGGTTAGTACTGGACTTATCGGAGCGATGATGATTTTTAGCGGATATGCTTATTTTACAAATCCTCAAATTGCAGATTCTTTCAAACACATTGGTTTTCCAGATTTCTTTAGAGTTGAACTTGGAACAGCTAAGATTATTGGTGCATTAGTGCTACTTATTCCACAAATTCCAAGCAAAGTCAAAGAATGGGCTTATGCTGGCTTTATTATTACTTTTATTTCGGCTGCAATTGCCCATATCAATATCGGCGATCCAACTTCGGCTATTATGCCTCCGCTTGTTATGTTGGTGGTTTTACTCGTTTCTAATTTTTATTTTTCAAAAATACAAACGATTATTGCTTGATAGCCAGTGAGTTATGTCAATAAACAAGTATCACCAAGTTTTTCATTGGTGATACTTGTTTGTTGTTTAATCTGAGTTTGGGATTATGAAATTTTCATAAAATATTTGTAATCAATGACTTGAAAATAGGCAAATACTAAGTAGGGGTTAAGTATCGGTAGAAAATATGACTACTCTAACTATCAAGCTCCTCTGGAGCAAATTTTACTTACTTTAATCCCGAACTCACGTTTGCTTAATAATTTTATGTGCAGAAATAGTGCTACAAAAGGTATCGTTAAATAGAAAAGTTTTATAGAGAGAGTAGGGGAAGACTACAGTTGAATTTAAAACTATAGATAGTACAATAAATAGAATGAGGAGAATTATCTATTGGAATAGCTTAAGGAACGTATGCTATTTAAGGAGTAAAAGACTTACTTTAAAGTATTGCCAAACCGCTTACACCTTAGGCTATTACGAAGTTGTAGAGTAAATGGTTTGATAGGTTTGGACAAAGCCTAAAATCAATTTAAGCTTACAGTAATAAAAATCCAAATTTATAAAACTCTCCTTCTTAAATGTACTCGCAAAAAAAACAGTAGTAACTCACGCTACTACTGTTTTAATATTATTTTCACTTCTTCAAATGATATGTTTTTAAGGATGGATGTATCTTTAAACAATCAATCCTTAATTCCTGCCGCCTTCTCTTCAGCTAATTTTCGTTTTTCTTCTCTTGCTGAAATAACAATACTTATTTCATACAAAATATAGAGTGGGAAAGCTACCAAAATCTGACTTGTTACATCAGGCGATGGTGTGATAATGGCCGCCACAACTAAGATAACTACTACTGCGTGTTTGCGATAAGTACGCATAAATTCTGGCCCGATTACTCCGATTTTTGTCAGAACAAAAATGGCTACTGGAAGCTGAAACGCTACTCCACAGGCCAGCGTAAGGGTTGCCAAAATCGAAATATACGAACCAATATCAAACTGATTTTTGATACTTGGGTCAATCTGGAAATTAACTAAAAAGTTGATAGCCAGTGGAGAGACAATAAAGTAACCAAAAAATACGCCTGAAAAGAATAAGAATGTTACATAGAAAACCGCTCCACGTGCAGATTTACTTTCCGTAGGTTTTAAGCCAGGCTTTACAAATCGCCAAATCTCCCAAAATACATATGGAAACGCAAAAACTAAACCGATGATTGCCGCCGAAGTAAGGGCCATTACAAACTGCCCTGAAACTTCACGACTCATTAATTCAAATTTGAGTTCGCTTACGCAAAGCCCTGGAGCTCCAACTAAATCAGCCAGCTTACACATCATTCGGTAAGTCCAGAAATCAACTTTTGCAGGGCCCAAAATGACTTTATTATAAATATCGCCGATGAAAACAAAGGCAATAACCATAAATAAAGCTATTGAAATTGCCGCACGGATTAAATGCCAACGAAGTTCTTCGAGGTGGTCAAGAAAACCCATTTCTTTGCCTTCTGATTCCTTTTCTTCGTCGTCGTAATCAAAATAGGGTGTTTGGTCTAAAGGCATATTATAATTGTTAATGATTGATGTTTAATGGTAAAATTAAACATCAATCATCAATCATTAAGCATTAATAATTATTTACTTGCAGTAGTATCAACTTTTACTTTACCCGATTTTTTATCGTCTGCGTATTTTTTGTTCAAACCTTCCAAAACGGCTTTCGTGATGTCTAAATCTTCTTTGGCAAATAATACACCACCACCTTTCGAGTAGCCGATTACCATGTCATATTTATCACCAGCGTTAAATTCTTTCAAGAATGATTGAATATTATTCAATACATCTTCAGTTTTTTTACCATCTTCTTTTGCTAAGTCTTGAGCGGCTTTATCACGGTATGCCATGATTGATTGCTCTTCTTGTTGTAATTGGGCTTGAGCGGTTTGTCCTTGCTCTTGCGTCATACCACCTTGTTGTACTTTTTGTTGGAAAAACGCTACTTTATTTTGGAAATTTTTTGCTTTGTTAGCAATGTCAGTTTCAAGACGGAAACGCTTATTTTCAGAAGATTTCACGACGTCTTTATAATAATCGTATTGGTTTAAAAGTGTGTCAGTATTTACATAAACAATACGACCAGCCACTTGCTTGCCACCAGATGTTGCTGTAGAAGCAGATTTGTCACAACCCCAGATAATTACTGAAAGTAAAAGAACTACAAAAGAAAGATTTTTCATGAGAAATTAAATTAGTAAACAAGCTAAGGAGTAAATGACAGTTGAATCTTTGACTCAGAAAGCTATTCGTGATGTTTTTTTAATGGTTTTTGAATAAATAAAGTTCGCAAATATAAAAAAATCCCCCCGATTCGGAGGGATTTTCAAGAGTTTTATTTAAAAAGCTGTCTAAAATGATACCCAGCCATAGCTGAGAGGCCTGCTACTTGTGAGCCAATGATAGCCATAATCGTAAAAAATGTTGGAACAACAGGTAGATTTTTCAAGAATTTGATGTTTTCAGAGAATAAGCCACCAATTTTCTGCACCATAATTCCTTCGTTATTTGAATTTAAAAAAGCAGCATAGCCCACCCAAAGTGTGGCAATAGCCCCAGCGGCAGCGGCATACGCTCCGAAAGCGGTTTCTGATTTCCAAGCACCGATGGCAAACGCAATGGGTGCAACCACCCACCACGGTAAAAAATATTGTGCAACTGCACTGACGATTAATATGATAATGTAATTCATTTGAGTTCTGAGTTTAGAGTGCTGAGTTCTGAGTGGTCCGCCGCAGCGGTTCAAAATTCATAAGACGAAAGGATTAAAACTCACGACTCAGAACTTAGCACTCAGAACTCAGAACTATCTTTTGCTTATTTTAACTGTTCCCGAAATACGGCTACTTTTTTCATCCTTCGATTTCATGAAAAGTAGCTCGTTGAGTTCACCTTTAGCCCATTTATCAATCATGTTATCGTAGAATGGACTCGCTGGATTACCCGATTGTCCACCTGGGTAAAGTCCGTACGCTTTTGGCCAGCCTTTGTCAAGTTGCACAACCATTCTCCACGATGGGCCATTGAGTTCGGTAGTTGCATTCACAATTCCTGCACCGCCACCATTTGGAATGTCCTGACGACCAAAACCTGGCAAACGTCCTAAGTGATTGATGTCTGTACTTTTTACTTTATTCCATGCCCAAGTTTCTGGGTTCATCGGGCCAAGTTTCTGTGTCAAAGAGTCGATACTTGCTTTGAAACTTAGTTTTACCACATCTTGAAGTGTTTCTTGTTTGTTTTTAGTCGAAACGTTATCAAACCACTTTGCAGTTGGCTCTTTCACAACCATATCCCACATTCGGTTGCGTGAAGGGTAAGTCATCGGAGCTTTGAGGTCTTTCATCGGGAACTCATCATCAAAAACCGTGTAGCGAAGCTCTTTTATCCAACGCTCAAAAATGGTTGCACCTACTTCGTTGGCATCGTTTTTCATATTCCATTTTGCCAAGGTTTGGTAAGCAGGATTTTTGTTTTCTGACGAATCCGCATTCAATATTTTCATCAAAACTGGCAAAATTCGACGAGCTTCTACATTAAAGTTATCATTTTGTAGCATTCTTAGGCTATCAACGGTGGCTTTTTGCATTCTTTCGAGACGTTCATTGATTCTAATTGCACGCTCGCTCGGAGCAAATCTCCAACCTAAATAATAAGGATAAGTTGGATCAGCCGAAAACTGGTTGGCCGAACTTACAAAACCTCTCGGAGGATTTTTTACCGTCGGATTTTGGTCAACAGGAATCCAACCTTGCCAATCGTGGGCAGGATTTGAGCCATCCATGATAAACTTGCCTTGTTCTTCCCATTTTAAAGGCAATTTACCATTTGGTGTAATCGAAATATCGTTTTGATTACTCGCAAAAACAAAGTTTTGAGCAGGTGCAACATAATAGGTCAGGGCTTTGCGATAATCATCGTAGTTTTTTGCACGATTTAAGTAGTAAAAAGCCATCAAATCAGTCCCTTCTTTTTCGTGAGCAACCCAACGCATGGCGTGTCCGACAGGCACATTTTGATTGAAGTTTTTATCAGAAGCTGCATTATAAACAATTGGGCCATGATGCGTACTGAAAACAGTATCTTTCAAAGCTTCAGGGCGACCTTTTACCACAAATTCTTCGATTCGAATCGTAGTTGGTTTCCATGCACCATTATACCAATATTCCTTTTTCGTATTATCCTTAAACTTGATTTGATAGAAATCCATGACATCAGAGCCAACATTGGTTACGCCCCAAGCCACGTCTTTATTGAAACCTATTACTACTCCAGGAGCCCCAGGCAAGCAAGCACCATACACATTCATAGTTGGTGTGCAGAGCTGCATTTGGTACCAAATAGAAGGTAAGGTGAGTTGCAAATGTGGGTCATTGGCCAAGATTGGTAATCCAGTAGCTGATTTTTCGCCACCCACTGCCCAATTATTACTACCAATTTCGGGCGAATGTTGCGGCACATCAAACGCCACAGTTTCGCTGGTAGATAAGGTGGCAGTTGTTTGTGCAGGAACTGCTGGCACTGGTACAGGCGTAAAATTCCACTTTGTGCCAACAGGAATTATTGGAGATTCGTTGCTCGGATAATTGGGAAATAAATCTTTCACAACTTCCATTCCGTATTTTGAAAGAGCATTCGACATGCGGAAGTCGTCGCTGCCACCGTTTAGCACATTACGCATATTCATCATCATGAGAATGGTTTTGTACGGCGACCATTCTTCTGGCTGATACCCAATGATTTTGTATTCGACAGGAAGGTTTTTGTATTTGAGTTGCTTAATATACGCATTTACGCCCGCAGCGTAAGCATTAAGCACTTCATCAAAAACTTTGTTGGTTTTGCCGTTTTCATAGACTTTTTTTGCAGCGTCGGCCATACCCATTCGGCGGCTATATCGGTCGAGTTCTAAGGCACGCTCGCCTACAACTTCAGCCAATCGACCAGAAGCAGCGAGTGTATAAAACTCCATTTGCCAGAGGCGGTCACGAGCCATAAGGTAGCCTTGCGTGAAATAAGCATCGTGGTCGTTTTTGGCAAAAACGTGCGGTACTCGGTTATCGTCGAATACAACGTTTACTTCGTCTTGTACTCCTTCGAGTTGAAGGTCGGTCGGAGGGAGGTCGAGTTTCGATTCTCCGTTTTGCCAAAAGCCCTCAAACGGGCTAAATAGCCTGCCGAGAGCAGGAACTGCTCCGAGTGGACGGTTCAGCACATAAGTCAGACCAGCCGCAGCTATCAGACTTATGATAAATTTTACGAATTTCATTGAATTGGTTAAGGATGTTTAGAAGTTTAACGATTGCGAAAGTAGAAAAAAAAGCATAAATATTTTATTTTTTAATGAGTTTTTAGGATTTTTTTGTGATAAAAGTCTGTTATGAAAGAAATTACGAATGATTCGATTTACGAATTACGAATAAAAACAAATACATTTTAAGATGTGACCGCTTTGTAGTTTTTATCTACAAAACAAAAGATTTATACGAATGAACCGATTCCTTTTCTTGATTTTTCTTATGTTTTTATCAAAAACAATCAACGCACAAGTAAAAAGTAAAGCTTTTGATAGCTTATTGAATGTAATGGTTACAAAATCAGTCCCGACGGTTGGTTGTGAGGATATTAAGAAAATGAAAAATGTGGTGCTGCTCGATACTCGTGAAAAACGAGAATATGAAGTAAGCCACCTAAAAGATGCTCGTTGGGTAGGTTTCGAGAAGTTTGACATGAAAAATGTCGCTTCCATACCGAAAGATGCCAACATTGTGGTTTACTGCTCGATTGGGGTGAGAAGTGGCAAAATCGGCGAAAAATTAATGCAAGCAGGCTATAAAAACGTCCATAATTTTTATGGAAGCATCTTCGAATGGGTCAATCAAGGAAACCCAGTTTATGATATGGCAGGAAAACCCACCAATAAAATTCACGGCTACAACTGGAAATGGGGCGTCTGGTGCAACAAGGGTGAAAAAGTTTATGAGTAAAATACTTCTTTTGTATAGAATTGCATAATTAAGTGCTTCAAAACTGAGCAAAAGGCGTTTTTCTGCGAAATATTTAGTTGTTTTGCAGAAAAATCAAAAATCTATGCTCAACGACCAATATTGGAGCGAACGCTACGAAAAATCACAAACAGGTTGGGATGTAGGCAATGTTAGCCCAGCTCTGAAAGCTTACTTCGACCAGCTAAACACTCAATCAATTTCAATTTTGATTCCAGGCTGCGGAAACGCTTATGAGGCCGAATATTTGCTTCAACAGGGGTTTACAGATATTACCTTGATTGATATTTCGGGTGTTTTAGTGCAGAATTTGCAAGTAAAACTCAAAGATTATATTGATAAAGGCGTTTGTCGAGTCATTCACCAAGATTTTTTTGAACACTCAGGAAACTACGATTTGATTGTTGAACAAACATTTTTTTGTGCCATTGACCCAACCTTACGCCCCAAATACGCAGAAAAAATGAGCGAGTTACTCAAACCGACTGGACACTTAGTTGGTTTATTATTCGACCGTGAATTTGTGGATGGACCTCCATTTGGTGGAACAAAAGAAGAATATATTCCTTATTTTATTCCATATTTTGATTTAAAAACTATCGAAAGATGTACCAATTCAGTACCGCCACGGGCTGGCAATGAACTATTTATAAATTTTCTAAGCAAATAAAAAACTTCCCAACAAACTTTAGAAATGCCAAAACCAAAGAAAGCAAACGAATCATTGACGGTAATGACCGAAATGATTTTCCCGAATGATACCAACACACTTGGAAATTTGATGGGAGGGAATTTAATGAGATTACTCGATATTGCAGGGGCAATAGCCGCCCAAAAACATTGTAATAGAATAGTAGTGACCGCTTCGGTTGATAATGTCCAATTTAAAGAAGCCATTCCTCTCGGGAGTGTCGTTACGTTACAGTCAAAAGTGACACGTGCTTTCAACTCTTCAATGGAAGTAGTGGTCGAAGTTTGGGCTGAAAATATTCCTGCAGGAACAAAGGTAAATACAAATAAAGCCTTTTTGACATTTGTGGCAGTTGACCAAACTGGTCGTCCGATTGAAGTACCACCAGTTGAACCAGAAACTGATGAAGAAAAAGAATTTTATGCAGGAGCGTTGCGTCGTCGTCAATTGAGACTTGTGCTTGCTGGGAGAATGAAGCCAGAAGAGGCCGTAGAACTGAAAGAGATATTTATGGTATAAATGCCTTTTGAGCAGTTATTTAAAAAGAAAAAGACGAGTAAAATGCTCGTCTTTTTTGCGTTACAAACCCTAAAACTTAAATTTATCAATAAGTACCACGACGGCGGTCACGGCGATCTTCTTTTCGGTCTCGTACGTTTTCAGCCTTATCTTTTCGGTCTTCATGTCTATCTCTTACATCCTCTTTTGCGTCACGGACGTCTTCTTTCGCATCACGAATATCCTCCATTTTATCTTTTCTGCCACCATTATGGCGAGCGTCTCTGATATCTTCTTTGGCATCTCGTACATCTTCCGCACGGTCACGTCGGTCCTCGGCTTTATCTTTTCGGTCTTCTCGTTTATCACGCACATCTTCACGACGGTCACGAACGTCTTCTCTGCGGTCACGACGACCTTGAGCATTGGCATCAATATATGAAAAAGCAATTAATGCAAGAGCGAATCCGAGTAATTTGATTGAAGTTTTCATGGCTAAATTTTGTTTTTAAGATGAATAGTTTTTCTGGCTTTGTATTGTTTGGATGAATAAGAGTCAAAAAGGTTTAAAATGAAGCAGAAATTTTTTGTAACTTTGCACAAAAGGTTCCCGTAGTTCAATGGATAGAATTTTAGATTCCGGTTCTGACGATGGGGGTTCGAATCCCTTCGGGAACACATAAATGCATTATTAAATGCATTAAAGCCGCTGACTACTAAGTAGTTAGCGGCTTTTTTGTTGTCTTGAATTTATAGAGCAGACAAAACTTAAGTAAATGCACTCAAATCAATACAATATCATTGGCATTGGCTACTTCGTAGTTGATTGTTTTTAGATTGGCTGCTAACTCAATCGAAGAAACTTTTGTGCGGGCAACAGCCAACATTTCGCCATGATTATCAATAATTTCTACAACCTCACCAACTTCAAAATCTCCTTTTACTTTTCTAATGCCCACTGCCAATAAGCTGCTGCGTTTTTGAATAGCTTTAGCCGCACCTGCATCTATCTGTAACGTTCCTACCGTTACGCTTCCGCTGGCCAACCATTTATTTCTCGACGAAAGATTCACTTCTTGGGCTGTAAACTCACTTCCTGCTTCGCCTTTGATAGCTTTTAAAATACCATTAGTTTCTTTCGTACCGAAAATAATCACCTTGATTCCCATTCGGGTGGCCAATTTCGTAAACGTGAGTTTTGAAGCCATTCCACCCGAACCCAGTGCCGATTTACTATTATCAACCAATCCAAGAATCTGATTATCAATGGTTTCTATTTTGCGAATGATGTTTTTCTCTTTGTCCAAAAGCCCGCCAACTGATGTGCAAATCATTAGTGTTTCTGCTCCAAAACCCGTTGCGATTAACGTCGCCAATTCGTCATTGTCCGAAAATTTTAATTCTCGATTACTCACAACGTCATTTTCGTTGGCAATCGGGATAATATCATTTTTCCAAAGCTCCTGATAGGTTTCTTTGAGTTGCAAAAACTGTTCACGATTGCCAAAATGTTGGCGTTCGCACAAACTTTGGGCAATCTGAATACCGTACTGCGAGAAATATTTCGAGTAAATATTCAACAAAAGTGGGTTTCCGATGGCAGCGGCGGCTTTTCGCTCGGCTATTTCTCCCGAATAGTTTTTGATGAAATGCTTTCCAGCACCTACCGCACCCGAAGACACCATAACTATTTGATAGTCAGTATGAAGAATGGCTACTTGGCGAGCAATATCGGCAATGATGGTTTCGTCTGGCTCACCATTTTTTTGAGTGATAGATGCCGTTCCGAATTTTAGGATAAGAATAGGTTTTTGAATCATAATGGCAAAGATACAATTTTCAGACTACACAAAAAAAGCCTTGAGCCATTGTCAGTGTCCTCACTGACAATAAGTGTTATCTATCTTGCCAATGAGTCAAAAATTGGAATTCATCAGTGCCGTTTATATAAAATTTAGCCGATGAATATCGATAGTCTTCTGGTCTTATTGCTAAGTTCCATTTTTCTTGTATTGGGTTGTTATGAATATAGTCAAGTTTTTGGAGCAGCGTTTTTTCATTATTGAGCAAGAATGGTAAACTATTTCGCTGCCAAAAATGATGCATACGTGTACTTGAATCGACTACAAAAAATGGAAGAACTTGGGGGTAATTTTCTCGTAAATCTTCTAAAAATAAATGTCCTGTGTGTTTCATTAAACTTGCATGGGGCATTTCTCTTCCATTTTTTGCGAGCATTTCCCAAATCAAATGTATATGATTGGGCATAATGACAAAACCGTAAACTCTTATTTTCTTTTTATCAACTAAATGTTTTACGCTATCAACGATGATAGCTTTGTATTTATCTGGTTCGAGTAACTTTTTCCAGTTTAGAATAGTTGCAGTATAAAAATAAACGAAACCGATTTCCATTGATGAAAACTGCATGTTTTTGATTGAATTTTATGAATAATGAATTGTCAGTGGGGACACTGACAATGGCGGAATATCCACAGTGACAATGGCAAAGGTACAATTTTCAGACTACACAAAAAAAGCCTTGATAATCTTCCGACTATCAAGGCTTTTGTATATTTCTCAGAAATTAAGCTCCTGCAAAAGCATTTTTGCTTTCTGCACGTTTACGCTCGTTTTCGTCAAGGTAAATCTTACGCATACGAATTGATTTTGGCGTGATTTCCAAATATTCGTCTTTTTGGATATATTCCATTGCATCTTCCAAAGAGAAGTTGATTTTTGGAGCAATCTTCACGTTAGTATCAGAACCCGAAGCACGCATGTTGGTTAATTGTTTCGCAGTTTGTACGTTTACAACGATGTCGTTCTGACGGTTATGCTCACCAATTACCATTCCCATGTAAACTTCTTCACTTGGGTCGATAAAGAATACACCTCTATCTTGCAATTTATCAATTGAATACGGAGTAGCTGGACCATTTCCGCTGGCAATTAACGAACCGTTTACACGGCCAGGAATTGCACCTTTGAATGGCTCATACGATTTGAAACGGTGGTTCATAATCGCTTCTCCGAAAGTAGCTGTCAATACGCTTGAACGTAAACCAATCAAACCACGAGATGGAATATTGAACTCAAGGTGTTGTAAGTCGCCTTTTGGCTCCATAATCAACAACTCACCTTTACGCTGTGTTGCTAATTCGATAACTTTTCCTGCTGTTTCTTCTGGTACATCAACAACCAATGTTTCGATTGGCTCCAGACGCTCGCCGTTTTCTCCTTCTTTGTATAATACTTGTGGTTGTCCAACTTGAAGCTCATATCCTTCACGACGCATCGTTTCGATAAGAACTGATAAGTGAAGAATACCACGACCAAATACCAAGAATTTATCTTCAGTATCACCTGTCTGCACTCTCAAAGCCAAGTTTTTCTCTGTTTCTTTCATCAAACGGTCACGAAGGTGGCGTGATGTTACGAATTTACCTTCTTTTCCGAAGAAAGGAGAGTTATTAATCGTAAACAACATGTTCATCGTAGGCTCGTCAATTGAGATACGTGGTAAAGCCTCTGGGTTTTCCATGTCAGCAATAGTATCACCGATTTCAAAATCTTCGATACCTGTTACTGCACAAATTTCGCCCGAACCTACTTCCGCAACTTTTACTTTACCAAGACCTTCAAAAACTTGTAATTCTTTGATTTTATTACGTTTGATTGTGCCGTCAGCTTTGCAAAGTGCTACTTGCATACCTTCTTTCAAAGTTCCACGAGCTACACGACCGATAGCGATACGTCCAACAAACGAAGAATAATCAAGTGATGTGATTTGCATTTGGGCTGTTCCTTCAACTACTGGTGAAGCTGGAATATGCTCAATGATAGCATCTAATAACGGAACGATGTCGGTTGTTGGTTTGGTATAATCCGTACTCATCCAACCTTGTTTTGATGAACCATAAAGGCAAGGGAAGTCGAGTTGGTCTTCGGTTGCTTCAAGGTTAAACATCAAATCGAAAACTTGCTCGTGAACTTCGTCAGGTCGACAGTTTTCTTTGTCAACTTTATTTACAACAACGATTGGTTTCAAACCCAATGCAAGGGCTTTACCTAACACGAAACGTGTTTGTGGCATTGGTCCTTCAAAAGCATCCACTAATAAAATTACGCCATCGGCTAATTTCAATACACGCTCCACTTCTCCACCAAAGTCAGAGTGACCAGGGGTATCAATGATGTTAATTTTTACGCCATTATATCTTACTGATACGTTTTTCGAAACGATAGTAATTCCACGCTCACGCTCAAGGTCGTTGTTATCGAGAATTAAGTCACCAAATTCTTGGTTATCTCTGAAAAGTTTTGACGCATGAATGATTTTATCAACCAATGTAGTTTTACCGTGGTCAACGTGGGCAATAATGGCGATGTTTCTGATATTATTCATTAAATGTATTTGTTAATTCGTTGTGCATCAACATTTACCATTCACAACTGATAAACAAAGACGAACAACACCTTTCTTAAATAAACCGCAAAACTAGGCAATATAAATGACAAAACCTTGACTATCCTACACAATCCCCTGATTATCAAATTGTTAATAAGAATAGTACAATTATTTTCGAGAAAATCAATGTTTCGTAGGTATGAGTAAGCTCTACATTTGTGTTTTTTGACTTATTGCTCACTAATTTGGTAGATTTAGTGGTATTTTAATTTTACCTTAATTTTTATTGTTATACTTTTGCGGTCGATTTTTTTAGAACCCTGTAAATCAGATAATTACATTAGTGAACAACGTACAACAAGACCTCGAAATTCATAAGCAAGTCTATCAAAAACTCGGATTATGTTTGATGCTATTTTTCTTTGCTTTTTCGAGCGATGCTCAAACGTATAATCATACTTCGGTTTGGTCGAGACTTTTACTCAGTAAGCAAGTTGGAAAATGGATATTTACGGGTGATGTTGCTTATCGTCGGCAAAATGACTTTCGTCAATCTAAAATCAATTTTTTAGACAAACCATTGCTTGATGCACAGCGTTTATCGGTCGGCTACCGAAGTAAAGACTGGCTATTCAGCTTTGCCGCTTCACGCTGGCACGCTTACCAAATTTTGGGGAAAGAGGCCGATTTTGAACGACTTCCAACCGTTGAGTGGCGATTTACTCCTGGTATAGAATATTTCAAAAAAATAAATAAAGGAACGCTTCAATGGCGAACTCAATACGAGTATCGCTCATTTATTGACCGCAATGCTGGACGTTTTCGTCAACGTTTTCAATACCGTCTTCCTGTTTCACAGGCCAATAATCTTGTATTTTTACAAGAGTTTTTGTTTGGTTCACCGCCAAATTCTACCAAAAAATACGAGCAAAATCAACTTGGAGTGACGTTTAACCATAATTTTACTGATAAATTGGAATCAGAAATTGGCTACCGTTATATTTTTCGTCGTCGCCGTACTACCGATGAAATTGATAACGAAAATGCACTTGTAGTGGGTTTAATGCTGCGTTTATAGGGAGGTTTGACCACCAGAACGTCCAATTTGGACGTTCCTACGGAATCCGTCAGCGGATTATATTTTTCATTTATGAAGGAAAACTGATTAAAAGTCAAAAAAATATTAGAAAAAAGCAAAAATTTGGGTTTTATGCTTGAAAAAGAGTGCGTACTTTGTTACATTATTTAATCTATCCAAATCCAAAACTCATGAAAAGAATATTTTTGCTTTTTTCACTTGTTCCTGCTGCTCTTTTCGGACAAACAAAGCCTGTGAAAATTGTTCGTGATGATGCTAATAAAAAAGTAGATGTACTCGTCGATGGTAAGGCTTTTACTTCTTACATCTATCCAGGCCCAGATAAACTAAAAAAAGCAGTTTTATATCCAGTTCGTACATCGGAAGGTACACTTATCACTCGTGGCTGGCCAATGGACCCACGCCCAGGCGAGCGTGTTGACCATCCGCACCACGTAGGTGTATGGTTTAACTACGAAGATGTAAACGGTCATGATTTCTGGAATAATTCAAACACACCGCCAAATCCGAAGGGTGTTTATGGAACAATCGTACACACAGGAATTAAGTCTGTAAAATCGGGTAAAAACAAAGGTTCGTTGGTCGTAACGGCCGATTGGCTCGATAAAGATGGCAAAGTGATGCTGAAAGAAACAACAACCTATATTTTTCAAGGAACTGATAAACAGCGTATTACCGATAGAATTACGACCCTTACGGCTGCCGATAAAGAAGTTTTATTTAAAGATGTGAAAGATGGTACTTTTGCGATTCGTTTAGCTCGCCAATTGGAACATCCATCTACAAAAGCAGAAATTTTTACTGATGCAAGTGGTGTTGCGACCAACGTTCCGTCGTTGGATAATACTGGAATTACGGGAAGTTACAGAAATAAAGAAGGAATCGAAGGAGAAGATACTTGGGCAAAACGCTCGGATTGGGTAAATCTTCGTGGAAAAATTGGTGAAGAAAAAATTTCGGTTGCGATTATCGACCACCCCAAAAATGTTGGTTATCCAACTTATTGGCATTCACGTGGCTATGGTCTTTTCTCGGCAAATCCGCTTGGACAAAAAGCATTTTCAAACGGAAAAGATGTCTTGAATTTCAAACTTGCACCAAATCAATCAACAACTTTCCGTTTTAGATTAGTGGTAACTTCGGGCGAAGTTTCAGACACTGAAATGAATAAATTAACTGCCGATTTTGCGAAGGTTCAGTAAGATTATAGTTTTTTAGAAAGCAAACGTGGTACATTTTATGAATGTGCCACGTTTTTTTATTTTCCAAACACCTTTTCTTTCTGAAGTTTACTTTTTTAATTGCAACTGAATCCAGTCAAACACATCTAATTTTATTCACCTCATGATACTCCGCAGTTTCTTCGTATTTCTATTATTAATTACTCAGTTAGGTTTCTCGCAAGTTAAATTTGAAAGTTTTGATGATTTACAAACTTTGCTTACTGCCGCCCAAACACGCAATAAATTGATTTTCGTACAGACCAAATCTGACAATTGTAATCAGTGTAATGATGTTGCCCGAATGGGTTTGAGTAGTACAAAATTGAGAGAGAAATATGCTCAAAATTTCATCTCTATTGAGGTTGACATGGAGTCAAAAATTTACAAGCAATTAATAAAGAAAACTACATTTAGAGTTCTTCCAAGTTCGATTTTTTTAGATACCAATGCCGATTTAATAGGGTTAGATTGGGAAAGTCATTTTGATGAAAATAAGTACTTAGAACTTGCGGACAATGCTATTACAAATGCGAAAGACCCAGTAAGACGAGACTTAGAAGCCAAATATAAAAGCGGTAATAGAGATAAAGATTTTTTAAAAAAGTATATAGAATATAAAATTTCGGTCGAGCATGAAGTTGAGAGCATAACAGAAGAATACATCAACCTCCATACAATCGGAGAATTATCAACGATTGAAAATGTAAAACTTTTGATAAACACAGCTTCTCCGATTGATAGTAAAATAAGAAAAGTATTATACGCAGTTTTACCTGAAAAAATGACAGATAGCTTGTTTAGAATTTTGCCATTTAATCAACGAGTTATAATAAATAGTAAGATTAGTGGTGCTACTTTCAGGAAAGCGGCTACTGAAAAAAACAGCACTTTAGCTGGTCGTTTGGCCACTTTTGTCTCTAATGGTCATGGAAAAGACTGGGAGAAAGGAAGTTTTTTTTATCAAACAACAATACTTAGATTTTATAAGGAAGTGAAAGATACATTGAAGTTTCTGAGTACGGCAGAAACATTTGCAAACTATACTTTGATGACTTCAAGCCTTGATACTCTGTTGAAAAGAGATAGTATTGCTCGAAGTAAATACCTTGCAAGTACAAAGAAAGACACACTTATTTCTGAATCTTATAATTCATTTTATCAAAAATATGCCGATGAACTTAATGATATTGCTTACAGATATTTTGAGTATTCAAATGATTTAAATAAGTTGAATAAAGCCTTGAAATGGGCAAAAAGAGCTTTAGAAATCAACGAAGTGTTGTCTATGGATGCTTCACGAAAGAAAAACCCTTATATGATGGACACCTACGCCCAGCTACTTTTCAAATTAGGACAAAAAGAAGATGCAATCAAATGGCAAACCGATGTGATAGAAACTGCAAAATTATGGAAAGCTGATACGACTAAATTTGAAGAAACACTTGAAAAAATGAAGCAATAAACGATGAAGGTGGCATATTTTTAGAATATGCCACCTTTATTCGTAATTCGTTTCACGCAATTCACGCAATACTCATTTCTAAAATCTCAGCTACAACTTCTGGGGTAATATCTGCCTTTTCCCCAAAATTCATTCCTCGCTCTTCAAAACGCTGTTTAATTTTAGCAATCGTATCTTGATTTACGCCATATTCCGAAGCCTTAATTGGTAAGCCCAACGACTCATAAAACTCGCCTGTTTTCTGAATTGCTCCTGCTACTAACTCATCATCAGTTCCGCTCAAATTCCAAACTCTTTTGGCATATTGAATCAATTTTGCTCGTTTGTCGGCTTGTTTGTATTTCAATAAATGTGGCAAAACAACGGCAAGTGTACGAGCATGGTCAACACCGTGAAAAGCAGTTATTTCATGTCCGATTTGGTGCGTAGCCCAATCTTGCGGCACGCCCAAACCAATCCAACCATTGAGTGCTACCGTAGCCGCCCACATAAAATTGGCACGAGCTTCATAGTCAGTCGGATTTTCGAGGGTTTTTGGTGCAACCTCAATCAACGTCTGAATGACTGATTCGGCAAAACGGTCTTGAATTTGAGCATCGACAGGGTAGGTCATATATTGCTCCATTGTATGCGTAAAAGCATCGGCAATACCGTTGGCTATTTGGCGTGGCGGTAGCGAATACGTAGTTTCAGGGTCAAGAATCGAAAACTTTGGGTAAACTAATGGCCCACCCATTCCTTTCTTTTCGTGCGTAGATTTCTTACTGATTACGGCATAATAATTCATTTCTGAGCCAGTTGCGGGCAAAGTAAGCACCGAACCCAACGGGATGGCTGTCTTATATTTTGTTTGTCCTGTTACAATTTGCCAAGCATCGTCACCCTCAAACGGAATGGCTGCGGCAATAAATTTGGTTCCGTCAAGCACCGAGCCACCACCAACGGCCAGTAAGAAAGTTATTTCTTCTTTACGCCCCAATTCAACGGCTTGCATGAGTGTTTCGTAAGTTGGATTGGCTTCAATACCGCCAAATTCTACGATATTTCTGCCTTCGAGGGCTTTTTTTACTTGCTCATAAACCCCATTTTGGAAGATACTTCCACCGCCATAAGTAAGCAAAATCTTTGCATCAGCTGGTATTTGCTTGCTCAGTTGGGCAATTTGGCCTTTGCCAAAAAGTATTTTTACTGGATTTTGATAGACGAAATTATTAAACATTAGCTTTTTGTTTGATGATTCTATCTATTACAAACAATGCTATTTTGAATAAAGTTTTTCTAAAAAATATTAAATAACCACGGAGGCACAGATTACACAAAGTTTCACAGAATTTATCTCAGTGTCAATCCATGTAATTCGTGCCTCCGTGGTGAAAAATTACTCAGGAATATCCATCCGAATTCGCCATTCTTTAGGCAAGTAATTATTCATTCTATTGCCAATAACTTTCATAAAACCCAGATTTAAGCCTTCATAACGAGCTAAAAGCCAACCATTTTGTTCATTTTCAACCGAAATCTGTTCTTTTTTTAAAAATTTCAAGGCATCATCTTTTGTTAATTCGATAAAAGGCAAATCTGTTGAAATAGCCGTACTCAAAGCCAAATCGTGGCTTGGAATAAAATCTTCACCCTTAAACTGTCCAATTTCAAAACCCGACGAGCGTTTTTGTAAAACTCTCAAAATCGTAGAGTATTCGTTGGCCAAATTTGTCGGAATCGCTACGATTGCTCCTTCTGGCTTTTCATAGAAATCAAAGTTTTCAGGGTTTGCCAGCCATTTTTTTAATAATTCAACCTTTTTTTGTGGAACACGGTTAAACTTTACTTTTCCTCTTACTTCGGCTCTTGAACCTTGTGTTTTTCTGAAAATAGCCAAATAAAAGCCTTCACCTTTGGTTTTATGCGGATAAAACTGATAACCAAAACTTTTCTCGGTAATATTCCATTCGGCAGGAATAGTTAGCTTAACTTCTTCAAAATCAGCCGTTTGGGTGAGCCATTTTGCATTTTCTTGGTTTTCTTTTTCATTATATGTGCAGGTCGAGTAGCACAAATAACCATTCGGAGCAACCAACATTGCCGCCGCTTGTAAAATACGTTTTTGGCGAGCCGAGCAAAGCTGTACGCTATCTTCCGACCATTCGTTCCGAGCTTTTGGGTCTTTTCTGAAAAGCCCCTCGCCCGAACACGGTGCATCGGTCAGAACTAAATCAAAAAAGCCTTCTAAATCAATCATGTCTTCGGGGTCATGGTTGCTTACGATGTAGTTCGGAAAACCCCATTTTTCGAGATTTTCTTTCAAAGGAGCAACCCTACTTTTAATCACTTCATTGGCTACCAAAAGGCTTTTTTCATTGAGCAACGAAGCCAAAAGCGTAGTTTTTCCACCAGGGGCGGCACATAAATCCATGACTCTGAGTGGTTTTTCAAAATCAAGGGTTTGTTTGGCGGCTTCGGTCACAAACATTGATGATGCTTCCTGCACATAATATGCTCCTGCATGAAAGGCAGGGTCAAGCGTGAAACTAGGTCTTTGGGGTAAATATCGACCATCGGCATTCCATTTTACTGGTTCGGTTTCTTGATCGAATAGAACATCGTTTGTGACCTTTTTACGTGGGTTCAGTCGAATAGCTGTTGGCGTTTCTTGTTCGAGACTTTCGGCAAAAGTCGAATATTCAGCACCAAGGATGTGCTGCATTTGGGCTACAAAATTTTCGGGTAAATTCATTTACTTTTCATTAACAGTAAAAGTGCAACGCTCGATGTCTTAATGGCATTTTGAAGAAAGATGTGAGAAGTGAGACAAAAGACATGAGAACAAAGCTTTTCAATTTTTCTTTCTTTTGTCTCTTGTCAATAATCTTTTGTCAAATTAATTTAACCAAATTGCCTATTCGAGAATATTACTCATTTTTTTACAAATTTAACTAAAACTGATTACTAAAATGAGAACAATGTTCAAAACACTTGTATTTGTATTGCTGGCAAATTTTACTTTTGCCCAAATTTTTGTTGGTGTGCGTGGAGGCGTTACTGGTTCGAGCATGACAAAATTCAAATTGATTGAAAATATCACTCCTGATTTTAAACTTTTACCTGCTCCATCGGGTGCTATTTTTGTAGAATTACCGATTTCTGACCGAATTTCGATTCAACCTGAATTGGCTTTTACTCAAAAAGGCGTTGTAATAAATGAATCTTTTAATGTGAGTGGAGGTGAAAATTTATTCGGAATCAATATTCCAATTGGGGGAAGAATAGCTTTGAAAAACAATCATTTAGAAGTACCAATTTTAGCAAAATTCAAACTTGGAGACTCAAACCAAGGTCATGCTTACATTCTGCTTGGGCCATCGGTTGGCTATTTGTTTGATTCCAGAACCGTTATTCGAGTGCTAAATATCTTCCCGATTCGTACGGGACTTGGAACAGGACTCTTTAAAGATGCAGAATTTAGTGGGGTAGGGGCTTTGGGTTATGAAATTCCGTTCAGAAATGGCAAGTTTTTCATGGAAGGTCGCTATCAACATGGGTTTTCTCGTGTGTTGAATCTGCCTTTGGTGCAATTGCCCGTAAGAAATCAAACCGTAGGTTTTTCGGTGGGTTTATCGTTTGCTTTGAGGTCGGAGCTGAGAGAGGTTTAAAACTTGTCGAATTAGGTATTTTTAGTAAATTTGACCAAATTAAATCTAAGAATGCCTAATTTATACATCATAGCAGGTTGCAATGGGGCGGGCAAGACTACTGCCGCAAAGGTGCTTTTACCCGATGTTTTCAGAATTGAAACCTTTCTGAATGCCGATATAATTGCAGCTCAACTAAACCCTGTTTCTCCTGAAAGTGTGGCCATTCAGGCGGGTAGGCAAATGCTCAAGGAAATTAATGTAGCTTTAGAGAAACAAATAGATTTTGTGATAGAAACAACATTGGCTACCAAAAGCTACGTTGAATTAGTTAAGAAAGCTCAGAATCTTGCTTATGAAGTTGTTTTGGTCTATTTTTGGCTTGAAAATGCTGACCAAGCTGTTGAAAGGGTAGCTCGAAGAGTTCGTCAAGGAGGGCATAATATTCCTGAAGAAGTTATCGGAAGACGTTATGAAAGTGGGATAAGAAACCTGATGAATCTTTTTTTGCCGATTGTTGATAAATGGTCAATTTATGACAACTCAGATTATACATTGGGGCATCCTCAACTCATTGCAGAGCAATTTCCAAAAGAAATGGTTGTAGTTGAGAATGTTGAAATTTGGAATATATTGAATAACATTAGCAATACTGAAACATGAAAATATTAAAACGTGACCCTCTTCTTGAGAATATTCATAAAGGACTTCTCAAAGCCTACGCTCATATTCCTGCTGAATTAGAACAAGAAAAGAAGCGTAAAGAAGCATTAAAAGATAAAAAATAAAGGTTCTTCTAAACAAAAAGGGGGGCTTCGCTCAAAGCGAAGACTCCCCTAAAATTAATCGTCCGTGGACTATTAGATTTGAACTCTTTTGAAAGCTGTGATTTTCAAGCCTTTCAAAGTTGATTCTAATAATTGAGCGATTGTCAAGTTATTATCTTTTACGAAAACTTGGTTCAATAAAGTATTTTCTTTGTAGAATTTACCTAATTTACCCATTGCAATTTTCTCCAACATGGCTTCTGCTTTACCTTCTTGGCGAGCAACTTCCATACCGATTTCGATTTCTTTTTGAACGATAGCTGGGTCAACATCGTCTTTGTCAAGACCTACTGGCTTCATCGCCGCAATTTGCATTGCTACGTCTTTACCAACTTCAGTTACATCAGTTCCTTGAGTATTATCAAAAGCTACCAATACACCTAATTTACCAGTTGAGTGGCTATATGATACAACTTGCTCAGCTTCAACGTGTTGGAAGTCAGTGATAACGATTTTCTCACCGATTTTACCAACTAATTCAAGAATCGCTTCTTCTACCGAACGGCCATCAGCCATTGGTTGAGTCATCAAAGTTGCTACATCTTTTGTGTGGTGTTTCACACCTACTTGTAAAATATCTTCTGCCAAAGTGCGGAAAACCTCAACTTTAGAAACTGGCTCAGTTTCGCAAGCAAGAGCTATAATTTTTGCACTTTTACCGCTATCGCTTACATCGATTAATACCAATCCTTCATTTGTTTCGTTGTCAGCACGTTTTGCTGCTACTTTTTGTCCAGCTTTACGAAGAACCTCTACTGCTTTGTCGAAATCGCCTTCTGCTTCTGTCAAAGCTTTTTTACAGTCCATCATACCCGCTCCTGTCATCTGACGGAGTTTGTTTACATCTGCTGCTGTGATATTCATTTTATGTTTTTATTAAGTTTGTATTAATACGTTTTCTTTTGAAACAGAACAGCCCAAAACTTTCGCTTCGGGCTATTCTATCTGAATTATATCATTAGCCTTATATTAAGCTTCTGTTTCGTCTTCAGCTACGGCAGGAGTTTCTTCTACCACAGCTTCAGCCGCAGGTGAGATAATTGCTCTTGCTTCGTCAACTGCACGTTTTGCATCTTCTTCGTCTTGTAATGCAGCGTTGTCTTTGTCAACTTTACGCTCCATGATACCCTCTTCGATAGCCTTACCGATAGCCAAAGTAATCAAGGCTACTGATTTGTAAGCATCATCATTTCCTGGGATTGGATACTCAACTGCCTCAGGGTTTGAGTTAGTATCGCAAATGGCGATTACTGGAATACCCAAACGGTGAGCTTCTGAAACTGCAAGGTGTTCACGCTTAACGTCAACAACAAACAAAGCAGCAGGAAGTCTCGACAAGTCAGCAACACCACCCAACAATCTGTCAAGTTTGATACGCTCACGGTCAAGCATTAAACGCTCACGCTTTGCTATATTTTTAGCAGTAGCTTCGTCTTTCAACATACGCTCTACGTTTTGCAATTTTTTCAAAGATTTTTTGATTGTTGCAAAGTTTGTAAGCATACCACCTAACCAACGCTCAGTTACGTAAGGCATTTTCAAGCGACGTGCTTCTTCAGCAACGATTTCTTGAGCTTGTTTCTTCGTAGCTACGAACATGATTTTACGTCCAGAACGAACGATTCCTTTTACAACTTCTTGAGCGTCTTCAAGACAAGCAAGTGTTTTGTTAAGGTCGATGATGTGGATACCGTTTTTCTCCATGAAGATATACGGTGCCATTTTTGGATCCCATTTACGGGTAAGGTGACCGAAGTGTACACCTGCATCCAATAATTCTTTGTACTCTAATTGTGCCATTTGACTAAATTAGTAAGATGTAAATAATAAATTAAACTACGCAGCACAGCACACCGGACACGATTAAGTGCTGTC
>NZ_LXHX01000101.1:0-1191 GCF_001649495.1 Emticicia sp. MM
GCTTTACGACGACCTGGTTTTTTACGTTCAACCATACGTGCATCACGAGTTAAGAAACCTTCTTTTTTCAACGCTGGACGGTTTTCTGCATTTGCTTCACACAAAGCACGAGAAACTGCCATACGAACAGCTTCCGCTTGTCCAGCAATTCCACCACCGTTTACGTTTACTTTTAAATCATACTGACCAGTTGTACTTGTCGTAGCAAATGGTTGATTCAAGATGATTTGGAGAATTTCCGAAGGAAAATATTCCTTCAAACCTTTTCCATTGATAGAAACTTCACCATTTCCCGCTTTCATGTAGATACGGGCTACAGCTGTTTTTCTTCTACCTACTGCGTTGATAACTTGCATTTGTATATAGAAATTTGAAAATATTCTGAATAAATAAAGAAATTTTTTCAGTTGATAAGTTGAAAGTTGCTCGCAAATAAATTATTATTAAAATAACTTAGAACCGCTACGGCGGACCGTTCACAACTCAGAACTCAGAACTGTATTATAGCTCAATAGTTTTTGGTGTTTGAGCTGCGTGTGGGTGTTCAGAACCAGCGTAAACATACAAGTTTGTATATAAACGACGACCTAAAATTCCCTTTGGTAGCATACCTTTTACAGCCATTTCTACCACACGACGACCATCTTTTGCCATTAACTCACGTGGAGTTGCAAAACGTTGTCCACCTGGGTGTCCTGTATGACGGATATAAACTTTATCAGTCATTTTCTTTCCTGTCAAACGTATTTTTTCTGCATTGATAACAATTACGTTATCGCCACAGTCAACGTGAGGAGTAAAGTTTGTTTTGTTTTTACCACGAATGATGTTCGCAATCTGGCTACACAAGCGGCCCAATACTTTGTCGGTAGCATCAATAACTACCCATTCTTTATTAACGGTTTCGCTATTAGCAGAAATCGTTTTGTAACTTAAATGCTTCACTGTTTTGTTTATTTTAAATGTTCGATACGCTTGGCTTCCCAAACGGTTTGAAAAAAGCATTTGTCATCTATTTTTAGCTTTTGCTCCCAACTGCTACGGCTACTTTTCGATGACCTTTTCCACGAAGTTATGGGGTGCTGAAACAACACTTGATTCGCTTCGGAAATAGCGTTTCTCCCTAACTTAAATTCTCCCTCGAACAAACGGGCTACGCTACGAGGGTGGTATTTTGGGGCTGCAAAATTA
>NZ_LXHX01000102.1:0-33158 GCF_001649495.1 Emticicia sp. MM
CCCTCGAACAAACGGGCTACGCTACGAGGGTGGTATTTTGGGGCTGCAAAATTATAAATTTCTTTTAATAAAAACAATAACTTACGAATTATTTTATGCGTAATTAGTTGATATGAAGATAAGAACGTAAATTTGTAGCTGCATTAAGCATCTTCACAGCTACATTTATAAACATACCCAGTTAGACCCACCAAAAATCATGAAATACATTATTACCTTTTTGCTGTTAACATTTATGCTGCCCAAGAGCTTCGCTCAATGGAAATCTAACGAAACCACTCCTTCAATGGTGAGTGCAGCACCTGACTTTCAGTACGCTGTACTTTATTCGATTGATGATGAAGGTAATAGCTTTTATGTTTGGGCTGATTATCGTGATGGACTTATAGATTTATATGCCCAAAAACTGGATGCGAAAGGTATGCCCCAATGGACAAAAGATGGTTTACGTATAGGCAGAATCTTAGATAAAAGCACATTTATTTATACGCCTAAATTGATTAAGCCCGACAGCAAGGGCGGAGCGTATATTTTGTGGCACAGATGTATTGATGTAAATAGAACCGACCGCAGGAATTTATATGCTCAATATGTTTCGAGTGAGGGAAAAGCTCAATGGACGGCCGATGGTGTGAAGGTGACTGACCAAGAACTCACAAGTGATGATGCCAATGATGGTGTTTTGGAACTGAATGATCTAAAAAATGATAAATTGCTGATAACTTTTAATGTTTTCAATCGCTCGACTAATAATAATGTAGTTTTTACAAAAAAGCTGAATTATGCAGGGAAAGTTGTTGAAAATGAAGTAAAATTGTTTGAAGCGAAAGGATTAGAAACGAAGGTTTTGTATGATGAGAAAAACAGCACATTTATTGCCCTCATAAAAGACCCAAGCACCGATTATTCGTTTCAAACTTTTGATGCTGCCAATAAAGCACTTCTTCCATTGACAGCGGCTTTGCCAAACCCATTTTCGGGGAATACTCGCATTGATTTATTTAAAGTTGATGCAGAAGGTAATGCAATCGTAGGTAGAACACTTACGGCAACGGATAAAAGAACAGTGTTAGTGCATAAAATAAATAAGGATGGAAAGAATTTATGGGGAAGTAGCGGCGTGAATTTAGGTTCAAACTCAACTTTTGATGTGCAGATTATCCCAACCAGCGATGGCGGTGGAATGGCCACTTGGATTGAAACAGGCGATAAATCAAGACCTTTTCAGATGGCAAAAATCAATGTCAGTGGAAGTGTCATTTGGAAAAAAGATGTCTTTACACCTCGTTCTGATAAATCTTATTTTTTGCCAAATAAGCTTATTTCGGATGGAAAAGATGGTGTTTATACTTTGTGGTTATTTCCTAAAAACATTGGCTATGACCTAACGGTTCAACATTTCGACTCAAATGGAAATCCAAAGTTTGGTGAAGATGGCGTGGCGATAAAAGATTATACTTTTTTTAGTGATTATCGTTTAATGCTTCATCCAAAAACGGGTGGTGTAATTGTGCTTTATGGCTGTAATAAAGAATTGGAAGATGGCCGTGGTGGCTCAGTAGATTTATACACCAATTATTTTACTGAAACTGGTAAGATTGGCTTAGAGGTGCCACCGAGTATTACGGTTGCTTCACCAAGTCCAAATAGTTTTTGTGCGGGGCAAAGTTTTTCGGTTTCATTCACCACCGCTGACGGTAGTTTTAACCTCAATAATAAATTTAGAGTTTTACTGTCTGACAAATCAGGGAGTTTCGATAAAGCTATTGAGTTAGGCAATGATAGCAGAAGAACTGTAAATGTAAAAACAACCCAAGATTTAGAGAAAGGAACTTACAAAATAAAGGTAGTTTCTACCTCGCCCGTCATTGAAAGTGTGAATACCGTTGAAATTACGGTGGGAGATACGGGTGTTCCGATAATAGCATCTGATAAATTATCTGTTTGTGCAGGAGGAAACGAAAGAGTAACCTTGACTTCGAGTAGTTGCAAAGATGGTTTATTGAAATGGTCGAATGGTTTAACCAGTTCTTCTATTGCGGTTTCGCCAGTTGATAATACAACCTATACTGCGACCTGTGTGATTTCGGGTTGTAAAGAAAGTGCGGTTTCAAATTCGATTTTGATTCAAGCAGTTAAATTGGTGGTTACAGCCAGTAATACTGGCCCATATTTTGAAGGTGAATTATTGAGATTGAGCAGTGTATCAAGCACAGGAACTGCTCCACTAAAATACGAATGGACTGGCCCAAATAGTTTTGCTTCTACGGTTCAGAATCCAAGTATTTTGAATATTTCAATAAGTGCTTCAGGAACGTATAGCGTAAAAGTAACCGATGCTAATAATTGTCAAGGAAATGCCCAAACGGAAGTAAAAGTTAGTCCCATTTTGGCCAATGAAGCCCCGAAAGGTGCTGCGGTAAGTATTTATCCAAACCCAGTTAGCGAGCAGTTGAGCGTTTCTTTCGATTCTGAACCCAATAAACAAATCAGTATAACAATTTTGGACAACCGAGGTCGAGTAATAGAACAACGAAAACTAAAAGCAGTAGGCGGAAATCAACAAGAGAAATTTGATATTAGAAACCTAACGAGCGGTCAGTATCTGCTCAAAATAAACACTTCGCAGCAAGAAGTAGTTAAGAAGATAGTAATTAGTAATTAGTCAAAGATTCATGGTTCATAATAATAGTTGAACAAAATACTGTGGTCAATCGACTATGGACTGTGGTCTAATATAAAACCAATAAAAATGTCGTTAAAAACATATTTCCTACAAGTAAAAGAAGTCGTGCAAGAAACGGCTGACAGTGTAACCATTTATTTTTGGCATCCATTAAGCGAGCAAATCAAATATAAAGCAGGGCAGTTTATTACGATTATTGTGCCAGCGGGCGAAGGTGGCAAGAAAGTACGTCGTAGTTATTCGATGTCCACTTCGCCACATAGCGATACTGCCATCGGCGTTACTGTCAAACGAGTAGAGGGTGGTTTAGTTTCTAACTACCTCAACGATAATGTAAAAGTTGGTGATTTCTTGGAAGTTCTTGAGCCACTGGGTAATTTCTTCTTAGAACCCGATGCCGATACAACTCGCCACATTGTTCTTTTTGCGGCAGGAAGTGGCATCACACCGATGATGTCGATTGCGAAGTCAGTTTTAAAAATGGAGTCAAATTCTCGTGTAACACTTATTTATGGTAATCGTAGAGAGGATTCAATTATTTTCAAGCAAAAACTCGAAGAACTCGAAGCTCAGTATGGCAAACGTTTGGGAGTTCATCATTTATTGAGTAATCCTTCTGATTTGTGGGTTGGGCATAAAGGCAGAATTAGTCAAGGAATAGCCGTTCGCTTGATGAAAGAAGCTGATACCGATTTCACGAAAGATAATTTTTATCTCTGCGGGCCAGTAGGTATGATGGAAGATGTGATTGCTGGTTTGGGTATTTACAATGTATCGAAAGACCGTATTCACCGAGAAAATTTCCACGCTCCGATGGTTGAAGACGAACCACAAGAAGCCGATGATTCGTTACAAACCCAAACTGTAAAAGTAAAATATAATGGAGATGAATATGAGTTTGAAGTAAAACCTCACCAAACGATTTTGGAAGCGGCTTTGGACTTAGATATTGACTTGCCGTATTCGTGCCAAGCGGGTATGTGTACGGCCTGTATGGGTACTTGTACGGAAGGAAAAGTGAAATTGGATGAAGAGGATGGTCTGACCGAAAAAGAACTTAAAAGAGGTTTGATTTTGACATGTGTAGCTCACCCAATGTCGAAAGGGGTTGTGATTGAGATTGATTAAGAAAGAATTTTAAAAATATTTTCTATGCCATAAATTACTTTAAAAGAGTGATTTATGGCTTTTTTATTCTTCAGGATTTCTCAAAACTTCAATATTTCTTATTATCATTGCAGTATAAATTTAGCTATAAACATGACAGCAACAACACTTAAAAAGCACGTAAGGTATGTAACTGATGCCAAAGGTAAGGCTACGGATATTATTATTAGCTTGAAAAACAAGGAGGTGAGAGAATATATCGAAGATTTAATGGATACGCAGGAGGCTATGACAAGAGATGATGATGATACTATTCCGTGGGAGGAAGTGAAGGCTAATTTATATAAAAAACATGATTGAAAATGGGTTATAAAATAGTTGTTCACAAAAAAGCTCAAAAAGAGTTGGAGAAGCTATCAACTTTTTCAAAAATTCATGCTGTAAAAGCTATAGATGATTTAGCTGAAAACCCTTTTCCTGCGGGTTACAAAAAACTCTCAGGATTCAAGAGTGATAGAACCACAGTCAAACAGTGTTACAGAATCAGAGTGGGAGATTATAGAATCATTTACACCATCGAACAAGAAATTATAACCATCACTATCGTACAAATCAAAAAGCGTGGTGATATTTATTAAACAATCAAGGAAGACTTAAAATATTGATTGCTTAGTTCTGATAATATTTTCATTTTAAGCCATAGATTCTTTACTTTTGTAATAATCTGTGGCTTTTTTGTTCGTTATACCCCCAAAACTTAAAATTACCTCCGTGCTTTTTAAAAACAGAAAAATACTTTTGCTGGCTATTATTTGTAGCTTTTTTGGTTTACTAACTTCGTTTATTTTACCGCAGAAAACCCCGCCCGATTATCTCGCTCGTCAAGAACGCTGGGCTGATAGTTTACTTTCAACCATGACATTGGAGGAGAAAGTTGGACAATTATTTATGATTGCTACTTTCTCGAATCGTACCGAAACTTACTACCAACAAGTAGAAAATAATATTGCCACTTATCATCTCGGTGGTCTGATTTTCTTTCAAGGAGGGCCATATCGCCAAGCTCGCCTGACGAATCGCTATCAACAAATTTCCCGTATCCCGCTCATGATCGGTATGGATGCCGAGTGGGGCTTGGGTATGCGGCTTGATAGTGTTATTGAGTTTCCGAAGCAGATAACGCTCGGGGCAATCCAAGATAATAGTTATGTTGAAAAATTTGGAGAAGAAGTTGGCCGTCAATGCAAACGATTGGGTATTCATGTAAATTTTGCCCCTGCAGTTGATGTCAATACCAATCCTAAAAATCCGATTATCAATTATCGTTCGTTTGGTGAGTCGCAGTATAATGTTGCCGAAAAAGGTGCGATGTATATCAAAGGAATGAAAAAATACAATGTCATGGGAAGTGCCAAGCATTTTCCTGGGCATGGCGATACTGACCAAGACTCTCACCGAACCCTTCCATGGGTGAGCCACTCGATTGATCGATTGAATGAAATTGAACTTTATCCTTTCCGCAAACTCATTGCCGATAGTGTGGCAATGGTTATGACTGGCCATTTGTTTGTTCCAGCTCTTGAGCCTCGCACCAATACGCCAACCTCAATTTCTCGCAAAATTGTGACCGAAACCATCAAAGAAAAAATGGGTTTTGAGGGAATTGCCATTACTGATGCCCTCAATATGCGAGGAATTACGGCAGGTTTACAAGCAGGCGAACCAGAATTGTTGGCCTTTTTGGCAGGAAATGACATTTTATTGCAATCGGGAAACCTTCCTGCGGCATTTAACAGAATCAAAGCGGCGGTAGAAAGTGGCCAAATACCGATAGCAGAACTGGAGGCTCGTGTAAAGAAAATCTTGAAGTCGAAATTTTGGGCGGGTTTGAGTAATTATAAACCAATCGAAATGGCAGGTTTGGGCAGTGATTTAAACAGCAAAAAAGCCAATGATTTAAAAGCCGAATTATTTGAGCAGGCTGTTACAATCATCAAGAACCAAGATAATTTATTGCCATTTGTGAATATTGATACTACGAGTTTTGCATCGGTTGCTATCAGTGCCGAAGCGGGCAATGAATTTCAGAAAATGCTTAGTCAATATGCCAATTTCAGACATTTTGCTGTGCCTTTTAAACCTGCGGCCGATAAAGACATAACTTGGGTTTTGGAAGAAGCCGCCAGGTATAAGGTAGTAGTGGTAAGCGTGCATGATATGAATAGCCGAGGCGATAGAAATTACGGCGTTTCGCCCGCAACGATTTCGTTCATCAATCAACTTCGACAAAAAACCAAAGTTGTAGTAGTAGGTTTTGGGAATCCATACGGCATGAAATTGTACGATGGCGTGCCAAATTTAGTTTGTGGCTATGAAGATGAAATTGCTTCACAGCGAGTTGTGCCACAGATTTTATTTGGGGCATTACCAGCCAAAGGTAAATTGCCAGTGACAGTTACTTACGAACAAAAAGTAGGAAATGGCGTGCAAACCGAACGCATCGGAAGGGTATCTTTCGGAACTCCCGAGAGCGTAGGCATGAACGAAAAAAAACTCAATGAAATAGAGCAAATTGTGCAGCAAGGCATAAGCAATCGGGCTTTTCCTGGGTGTCAGGTTTTGGTAGCTCGTAATGGAAAAGTAGTTTATAATCGAAATTTTGGTACACTTCGTTATGATATTTATGAGCCAGTAAACGACCAGACACTTTATGACATTGCATCAATGACCAAAGTTTCGGCAACATTACAAGCGGTCATGCTTTTAAACGAAAGAGGAGCGATTGATTTGAATGAAAAAGCTTCAACCTACCTACCCGAAATGCGTGGAACTAACAAAGAAAATATGCTGGTTTCGGATATTTTGATGCACCAAGCTGGTTTGGTGGCGTTCATTCCTTTTTGGGAGAAAACCAAGTCGGGTGGAACTTTTAAAAGTGATTATTATCGTTTCGTAAAAGATAGTGTAAATCTGCAAGTGGCTGATAATCTGTATATTACACCCGAAATCAGAGATTCGGTGTGGCGTTGGGTACAGCAATCTAAACTTATCAATGTCTATGATAGATTGGGCGGTTATCGGTTTACTTACAGTGACTTAGGGCTAATTATGTTACAAAAAATGGTTGAGAGAATCACGAATCAGCCACTCGATGAATTTGTGGAACAGAATGTTTACGAACCGCTCGGAATGACTTCAACGCTTTATAATCCGAATACAAAATTTGCCAAAAATAACATTGCTCCAACCGAAAACGATGCACTTTTTCGAGCCTCACAGATTCAAGGAACTGTGCACGACCCAAACGCCGCTTTGCTTGGTGGAGTGGCTGGCCATGCGGGACTTTTCAGTAATGTGAGCGATTTGGTGAAACTTTATCAGATGAATTTGCAGAAAGGGTATTATGGCGGTCGTCAGATTTTGTTTCCTACAACCGTTCCACATTTTGCTCGAAATTATACACAACGCAGTCACCGAGGACTCGGCTGGGACAAACCCGAAGCAGGAGATGATAAACCTGTCATTGCGATTGATGCTTCGCCCAAAACTTTTGGACATACGGGCTTTACTGGCACAGCGGTGTGGGTTGACCCCGAACGAGATTTAATTTTTATTTTCCTTTCAAACCGAGTTTATCAGAGTTCGGCCAATAATAAAATCAATACTTTGAAGATTCGTAAACGTATCCATGAAGTTATCAACGCTGCTATCATTCAATAGTTTTGATTTTACATGCCCAACGTTTGTGTTTCATAGAACTTTATACTAATTTGCTCTCAGATAAAGACAACCCTTTCTATGAACAAAATGCTTATTTTCTGTGCTTATTTTCTTCTTTCATTTGCTTTTAGCACTTTCGCCCAAAAGAAAAAATCAATTATCCGAACTCTCATTGTTGATGGCCAAAATAACCATGTTCAATGGCCTAAAATAACCTTCATGATGAAGAATTATTTAGAAGAAACAGGTAGATTTAGAGTAGATGTGCAACGAACAAAATATACATGGCTCGGAGAAGAATTTATAAAGAAATTCCCGATAGAAGGCCTTGGCGAAACCGAAGCGATGAAAAAATCGCAAATAGACCCAGATTTCAAACCAGATTTTTCAAAGTATGATTTGGTAATTTGCAATTTTGGTTGGAACGCAGCCCCGTGGCCCGAAGAAACGCAAAAGAATTTTGAGAAATACATGAAAAAAGGCGGAGGATTAGTGGTAATTCATGCCGCTGATAATTCGTTTCCACAATGGCCTGACTACAACAAAATGATTGGTTTGGGTGGCTGGGGCGATCGTACCGAAAAAGATGGCCCTTATGTGTATTATAACAACGAAGGACAACTTATACGTGATAACTCAGTAGGTAAAGCGGGTTCGCACGGGCCAGAGCATGAATACATGATTGAAATTAGAAATTCGGAGCATCCAATTACGAAAGGAATGCCAACTAAGTGGCTACACGCCAAAGATGAGTTGTATGACAGGCTCAGAGGCCCAGCCGAGAATATGGAAGTACTGGCAACTGCTTTTTCGGCAAAAGATAAGAAAGGAACAGAGCGTCATGAACCAATGTTGCTCACACTTAACTACGGAAAAGGAAAGATTTTTCACACACCAATGGGGCATATTGATTATTCGGTAGAATGTGTCGGATTTATCACTTGTTTGCTTAGAGGCTCAGAATGGGCAGCTACTGGTAAAGTTACATTACCGATTCCACAAGATTTTCCGACTGCTGAAAAGACAAGTAGTAGAACGTTTAAATGATATTGCAGAAGGTAATCCAAAAAGTTCTTTTTGGATTACCTATTTAACATACTGAGTTTTCCTCGCTCAAAATCCATAAATAGAAAATCAAACGGGTCGATGTATTGATTGTTTTTCTTCAATGTATAATGTAAATGCGGTCCAGTTACCGTACCCGTAGCACCCACTTCCCCAATTATCTGCATTCGCTTCACGTGCTGGCCTTTCTTTACCGAAATCTTATTCAGGTGTCCATAAATCGACTCAAAACCGTAGCAATGTTTGATTTTGATGTAGTTTCCTAAATCAACCTTGAAACCGACTTCAATTACATCGCCATCGCCCGTTGCAACGGCTTTTTCGCCCGTTGCTCCTTTCAAGTCAATGCCACGATGAAACAACGAAACTTTATGCACAGGATGATTACGAAAACCATAAAATGAATTGATATTGACTTCTTTTTTCATCGGATAACCCGCAGGAATTGCATTGATGAAGTTTTCTTTGAATGGGTCGCTGTAAATATGGCGAAGCATATCATTAATCTCAACCATCGGTGTGAGTTGGGTTTCCCAATAATCTTCTTCGGGAGGGTTATTGCTTGCAAGTTGTGAAAAAACCGAAAAATTTATGGACAGCAAAAATATTATTAACGTTACTTTCTTCATTATCAAATATCGAATGTGGATACAAAAATAAGTCGTTTGTCTATTAAAAAGTGCTTTATGTTGTAAACATTCAATAGATTCAACGTATAGTGCTAAACATTCTTGTTGTCCAGAAGGTTAAATAAACTCGGTTTAATACTTTTTTTTGTTTTCGTAAATCCATAAGGTTAAATATACCGTAAGTATATGTAGCAATTCTATTCTCTCTTTTTTAAGAGCAATTGTTGCAGCGACCGTTAATAATATTTTTTAAACTTGCTATATAAATTGCCTTCTAATGGGGCAACTACGTATTTCCTACAAATGAAATTAATCTATCAAGTCATATCATTGTGCTTGGTCTCTTTTGTTGTACTTGCATCTCTGACCCAAAAAGATGACTCTCCACAGAAGAAATACTTGATGGATGCTACATTACAAATTCAAAAACAGTTTCTTCTGTCTGCTCCAATTTCTCAAATTAGAGAATCTTATAAATCAATCGAAATACTTTGTTTTTTAGTGAAAAATGAAGAATTATTTATCGAAAACGCTCACACTTTACAAAAGTTAGAATATTCTATCGCTCAACAAGAACTTGATAAACTGAGTATAAATCTCGGGAAATTGGTGTTTGATTTACAAGAGTTCAATGAAATTGATTGGGCGGATGCTTACCTAAAATCTTTACGAACAACCTATCTGCTGACACTTACAGGTTGGAAAACTAATCATTTACCTGAGCAGAAAAAAGCAGAAGCTCAAGCTCAAATCCGAACGCTTCGAGTCTTAAATACACTTCAAAATTGGTCAAATAAACAGCAATTAGATAAGTTTTTATACGATTACCACGAAGTACTAAAAGAAGAAAATACAGACTGGAGAAAACTATACACTGATTTTATTTTACCTATTGAAAAAGCATATTTAGCTAATACAAATGCCACTAAACTTACACTTTTTGAAGAGTTTTTATTTAGTGAAAATAAGCCCGATACATCAAAAATTTCTCTTGGAAAACTACTTTTTTATGAAACAGCTCTTTCTGCCAATTTCAAGCGAAGTTGCTCATCGTGTCATCGTCCGCAAAAAGCTTTTTGTGATAACAGGCAGACCAGTTTAGGTTTTCAGTTAGGTACAAATCTTACAAGAAATTCGCCTACGCTTATCAATGCTTCTTACAATACATCATTTTTTCACGATGGGCGAGCTGACGATATTCCTGCGGTTATCGCTTCAGTTGTGACTCATCCAGATGAATTTCGGAATGATTTCCCAACTATCATTGAGCGTCTTTCTTCGAGCGAAGAATACCGCCAAAAGTTTAAAAATGTTTATCAAGAAAAAAGTATTAATCAGATTCAAATTCAAGATGCTCTCACGGCTTTTATTAATTCATTATCAAGCCGAAAAAGTGTTTTTGATGAATGGATACGAGAAAAAAATACCATAGTCGATTTATCGGAAGGTTATAAAGTATTCATGAATAATTGTGCTTCGTGCCATTTTATAGGTACTTTTTCGGGTTTTTTGCCACCATTTTACAAAAAAAACGAATTTTATGAAGGTATAAAAACACCAACTTTACGTAATACTTCGCTCACACAACCTTACATGCACGATGGCAGATTGACAGAAATCTCAGATGTTATAAAAAAACATTACGGAGAAAAACTCTCTGACCAAGAACACCAAGCATTAAAAATATTTTTAGAATCATTGACAGACTCAGAAATAGATAAAACAGAACCTAAAACATTACCCACAATGCCAATGGCTCTTAATCGAAAAGTTGGCGGATATTATTAAAAAAACAGTAACCCAAAAAGAAAAAAATGAACAAAACACGATTAATTTTACTTGCAGCCATATTGTTTGGCTGTACGCAGCTAAATGCCCAAAAGCAAAATTTAGTAGGCGTTTGGAAAATACAAGTGCCACACGGCATTTTGGCGATGGATGTAAGCAATGATAGCAAAAAAGTTGTAACGGGGGGCTTATCGAACCAGCTAACAGTTTGGGAACTGACAACGGGCAAAAAATTGATTGAACTAAAAGGTCATACCGATAATATCGTTTCGGTACGATTCAGCCCAAATGGCCGATATATTGTGAGTGGAGGTGTTGATAAGACAATTATCCTCTGGGATGCCATCACGGGAGATATTATTCGTCAGAAAATCGACCATGGAGATTATGTGCGTGATTTAGTGTTTAGCCCTGATAGCAAAAGTTTTGCGAGTGCAAGCTGGGATGGAACTGCTATCATTTGGGATACTTTTTCGGGGCAAAGAATCAATACTATATCGTCGCACAACGATAACGTAACGGCAGTTGATTTTAATTTCGATGGCAGCGAACTCATAACAGGTAGCGGTGACCACTCAATTTGCGTGTGGGATACCAAAACTTGGGCAAAAAAATACGAACACAAAGAACATACCGATGAAGTATGGGATGCCCGTTTTTCGCCAAATGGTCGCTACATCGTTAGCGGAGCTTGGGATAATATGTGTCGAGTGTGGGATATTGCCGCCAAAAAGCAAGTTTTTAGAATCAATGCCCACGTTTCAGATGTTTGGTCAACTACTTTTACGCCTGACCAACAGCTAATCGTGACGGGCGGAGGTGATAATTACGTAAGGGTTTGGGATGTAACCAATGGTGAATTAGTGGCCGAATCTCCCGAAGGAATGCACAATGGTTCGGTTGAGTCGGTGGCAGTGAGCCAAGACAACAAAAACATTGTGAGTGTTGACCGCAACGGTAATTTGGTTGTGTGGCATTTGCCTACTTATGAGCAGCGAATTTCGGCTTACACCAACCGAAAATATGAGGAATGGTCGAAAAAAAGTCAATATGAGAAACAAGAAGAGTATATTTCGAGACTCGAAAAGAAAACCGATTTTATTGAAGATTGGAAAAAAGAATATCAGGCTCTTTCGGTGAGTACATTTATAAAAATGACCGATTGGACAAACTTCCAGATTCTCGGATACGATGCCGAAAAGAGCATTTTTAAGTTAAATTCTCCGTATTTTGGTAAAGTTGCTGTAAAAGTTCCCAACCGTGATGCCGAAAAGTTTGAGCAATCATTCAAATCAGCCACCTTTGCCGAGCCGACTATTTCGCTCACCGAAAAAGGTTTTATTTTGCAAAAAGCAACAATTCAGCTCGAACCCAATTCACGAAAAAATTACACGATTAGCCCCTTGTTTGATGACGAATTAGGTGAAGTGATAGGCAAACAATAACAAAGACTGATTATGAAAAAAATAATTATTTTGTTGTCGTTGCTAAATGTAGGAATGACAACCGATAAACCTCGCCGAGAATTTTATACAAACAGTAAGCCAAAAGCAGTTTCTTTCAGCACCGATGGTAGTTTGATAGCCGCCAGTTTTGAAGGTTCGATGGAGGTGTATCATACACGAATAGGACTCCGAATAAAAAGTTTTTCCACAGAAAACCTAATAACGGATATAGATGCATCGCCAAACGAGCCAAATATCGTGGCTTGTGCCGATAAATCAAATAGCATTGTGTTTTGGAATATTGAAAAAGGAGAAATACAAAAGAAAATCACGCTAAAAGAAGCAATAAAAGGTATTGAGTATCAGAAAGATGGACGTGAAATCTTAGTGAATACTGGCAAAAATGTAAGCTTTTATGAGGTACTTTCAGGAAAAAAAACGCAGACATTTAAGACTACAAATGCCATTTTAATGACCTATAGTCAAGCGAGCCAAATATTGGCTACAACGCACCCCGATAATACAATAACGGTTTGGAATTTAGCGACTAATAAAAAACTTTTTGTACTGAATAAACACAAAGGGAAAATTTCTCAAATTGCTATTAATAAGGCTGGTAATCAGTTGATTAGCTCGTCAGTTGATAGGACAATTAGGGTTTGGGATTTGAAAACTGGACAAGAAACCAAGAAAATAGCGTATAATGCAGCCTTCAATTGTGTCGTCTATGATTTAAACGAAAATCATCTCATTTCGGCATCAGATGATAAGAAAACAATTGTTTGGGATATCGCTGCCGAAACCCCGACGATTTTGAATCAATACGAAGGACAAAGCGAAGCTACTTTTGTAAGTCGCCATCCGAAAGAACAAATTTTGTTATCGGGCTATAACGACACAGTTTTACAGACTTGGTTGATGAAGTGATAGAAATGTGGGAAATATTAAGATGCAGAAACTGTTTTTATTGATGGTTTCTGCATCTTTTATTATAGTCTTGATAGTAGTTGATTCACTTGATTATGAAAGTGCCTAAAACTTTCAGAGCGATTTTTGAGCCATTCAATATCTGTATCTTTCGATAAAGAATCAACAATTGGATTGGAAAGCTCGTTAGATGGTCTTTTTGAGCCATAAACAACTTCTTTTGCTCTGGGGCGAGGTTGTTTTTCTATAATTTCATTTTTAGTTGTGTTCGGATTTTCTTTTTTCATCTTTAAATACCAAAGCCAATGTTCAATACATTGAATTGGAATAAAAATACAAGTTTGGTCTTTAAATCGTGGATTTATCTGTGCTTTCATTTCCTCAAATAAAGTTAATAGCTTTGCTTGCTCGGCATCATCAAGGTCAATTCCAACGAAGAAAATATCTTGTTGATAAACAGAAATTCCAAATTGGATAGCTTCAACAAAGAGTTTTTTTACAGAACCTCTATCTTTAGCTTTTAGAGGAAAATATTCATCAAATTCAAATGAAAAATCGGCTGATTCGAAGGCTGCTAAATAGTTTTTTAGAAAGATTTTTTGAGCTTCATCTTCCCCCAGAAAGCCATATTTTAGTATTCTCATTTTGGTACTCCTCCCATAAAGCCTAAAACCCAGTGTTCGGCTAAATCTTGTGTGAATTTGATACGAGGCAAGCCTTGTGCATCATTTGCATTATCAGATGGCTCAATAATATCTGTTTGCAAGTTCTTGATTTGCGTAGCCCCTTCTTCATCTTTATCAAAAATAAAAACAGCTTCTGGAATATCCTGAAACTCATTTACCACATACGGATGATGCGTAGTCATAATCACCTGAATGTCTTTTTCTTGAGCTAAATCGAATATAAAATCAACCACTTCTTTGATTCTACGGGGATGAATACCTTTTTCGGGTTCTTCCAATAACAATAATTTAGGTGGGTTTGGTTGATGAATAATACAAAGCAAAGCAAGAAAGTAAAGCGTACCTTCTGATAATTCATCTGCCCAATAAGTAATTTTTTGTTGAGGATTGTAAAGTCCTAAACGTTTGAAAGTTTTATCTCCGTATAGTTTTATTAAGTCAGCAGTGGCAGGTACATTTTCAAGCTGTATTCGTGAAAACTCTGGAATACATTTTTGTAAATCATGCTCAATTGCTTCAAAGTTATCTCGGTATTTATCGCGTAAAATATCAAGAAAAGCTACGAGGTTTGATGCATCGGTTTCAACAATTTCTTGGTTGGGGAGTAAAGGAAATGTATTTATAAGTTTTGAAGGTTCTAACTTGTAAATAGGTATATCTCCAATGAGAAAACGATGACTAATAGGTAATCGTTCTCCCATAGATGTTTCATTTCCTATTGAGTCACTTTCCCAAATATTTTCTTCAATTTCTTCAAATTTATTATTAAATTTTGAAAAAGTTACATGTATATCATTTTCAAAATAAAGTGTTAAATTTATCTTAAATGTACTAGGCTTGTGTGCGAAAAGATATTCCGATATTTTTTTTGGTGGTTTTTTACCTAAATCATACATATCAAAAAACTCCAAAGCCTTCAATAAATTACTTTTCCCCGAATTATTTGGTCCAATCAATAAATTAACTGGTTGCAGGTCAAGAGTTACGTTTTTTAAACTTTTGAAATTTTCTATATGAATGCGTTTGAGCATGATGGTTCAGTTGTTTTTATACAATATTACAAATATTACACTTAAAATAGAAAAATCATCTTTAAGAAGCCTCAAAACGTATAATATTCAAAACAAAACTTATCAGCCAGCGGTTAATTTTCTATGAATATCGTCTGGTTTAAAAGAGATTTACGCCTAAGCGACCACGCACCCCTCAAAGCTGCCATCGAAGATGGAGAATCATTTTTGATGCTTTATATTTGGGAGCCGTCGGTCATGGCCGACCCACATTACAGTTCTCGACACTGGAATTTTGTACAACAATCGCTCGACGACCTCAACACTCAACTTTCGACTGGAAATGCTTTATTATGCATCACGATTTTAGAAGGTGAGGCCGAGGCTATTTTCACCGCAATTCATCAAAAATATCAACTCAAAAAAGTATTTTCTTACGAAGAAACGGGCCTGAAAATTACTTATGACCGAGATAAGATTCTGACTAACTATTTCAAAGAAAACAGCATCGAGTGGCGAGAGTTTCAGACGAATGGTATTGTAAGAAAACTAAAAAATCGTGAAAACTGGTCAGAGCTTTGGAAAGCTCACATGCACCAAAAACTTGATGAGCCAAATTGGACAAAACTAAGAAATCCTTGTTTGGTTTTTGATGAAGAAAATGAGATTTATAAACAATTTCTTCCTAAAAAATACTACCTAAATTACGATAAAGAGAATAAGCCAATTTTTCAGCCAGGTGGCGAAACTTACGCTCATCGGTATCTGCAAAGTTTCTTGAACGATAGAGCTAAAAATTATTCTAAAACGATTTCAAAACCACTCGAAGCTCGCAAAAGTTGTAGCCGACTTTCGCCCTACATTGCATGGGGAAATCTCTCAATTCGACAGGTTTATCAATACACCCAAAACGCAAAAAAACGAGTTTCGTACCGCCGAGATTTAGAAAACTTTGCATCCCGACTGCACTGGCACTGTCACTTCATTCAGAAGTTCGAGATGGAAGACCGTATGGAGTTTGAAAACATTAATCGAGGCTACGATAATTTACAAAAAACTGAAAATCAGAATTTTATCAAGCAATGGAAAGCAGGAAAAACTGGTTATCTGCTCGTAGATGCTTGTATGCGATGTGTCTGCGAAACAGGTTATTTGAATTTCCGAATGCGAGCAATGGTGGTTTCGTTTCTGACGCACCAACTTTTTCAACATTGGAAAGAAGGAGCGGTTTTTCTCGCCCAACAATTCCTTGATTTTGAGCCAGGGATTCACTATCCGCAGTTTCAGATGCAAGCGGGTGTTACGGGCATGAATACCGTCAGGATGTATAATCCTGTGAAACAATCGCAAGACCACGACCCGCACGGAATCTTCATTAAAACTTGGGTAAAAGAACTCGAAAACTGCCCCGAAAACTTTATCCACGAACCGTGGAAAATGACCCCAATGGAGCAAGATTTATATAATTTTCGTTTGGGTGGAAATTATCCTTTTCCAATAATTGATTTAGAACAAACTACTAAATTTGCCAAAGATAAACTCTGGGGAATCAGAAAAAACATTGAAGTAAAAGTCGAAAGCAAACGAATTTTGAGCAAACACGTTGTGCATCGCAAGAAAAAGAAATAATTTTGGAAAATACTAACAATTATTCAATAAGTGAAAAACCATAAACCATATCTCTACCTCCTAACCTCCATGTATATCGCAGGAGTAATTGGCCTAAACATCAATGCTACTGCCGAACTTTTTAAGTTTCTCACGCCATTCAATTTGGTGGCATCGTTGGGTATTTTACTCTATTTTCACAATGATTGGAATCGGAATTTTATCGTTTTTGCCGTAATTGCTTTTCTAACAGGCTATTTCATTGAGGTTGTGGGCGTAAAAACTGGACTAATTTTCGGGCATTATCAATACGACCGAACTCTCGGATTCGAGATTCTTGAAGTACCGCCAGTCATCGGTGTCAATTGGCTTTTGTTGGTTTATTGTGTTGGGAGTTCGTTTTGTCGAGTCAATCAGCCACTTTATATCAAAGTAGTTTACGGAGCAATACTCATGACAATGTTCGATTTTCTGGTCGAACCCATTGCCATTCGTTTAGAAATGTGGTCGTGGTTTGGGCTGCTTCCACCCGTTCAAAACTACGTTGGTTGGTTTGTGGTTTCTGCGTTTTTGCTCACACTTTTTCACTGGTTGCCGTTCCGAAAAGATAATAAAATTGCTTTTTGGTTATTGATTCTTCAAATATCTTTTTTCGGAGTACAAAGTTTATTGTTTTAATTTTCAAGTCATTACAACTTTTTTCTATCAAATCGAATCATTACTTTTGAAAGACTATTATTTACTTAACTTTAGCCCAAATATCCGCTAATTTTATGAAACGTTCGCTAAAAATTTTTATCGGAATCTTAATTGGTTTTGTGGCCATAACAAGTTGTGAAAACCAAGCAGAAGAACTTACCTCAACTGGAATAGAAAGCTCACTTCTCTCGAAATACATTTCCGTAGGAGGTTCATTAACAGCGGGTTATACCAACGGAGGGCTTTATCGAGAAGGGCAATTAGCGTCTTATCCAAATCTCGTTGCTCAGCAAGCAGGCGTAAAGTTTGACCAAGCTCTTTTTCCAGTAGGACAAGAAAACGGAACGGGTTATTGGGCGACAACACAAAATAATACTTCACTTCAATTCGATAAAATTTCCGATAAACTCGCAATTCTTACAACTTCTCCACTCACTTTGGCAAAATATTCGGGAAGTGTAGCAAATAATTATGGAGTAGTTGGTTTGCGAGTTTCTGATGTTAATAAAGCAGGTTTTGGAAATGCTAAAACACAAGGTTTTAACCCATTTTTCGAGCGAATTCTTCCCGCAGGAAAAGAAGAAACATCATACACTGATTTTGTGAAAGAAAGCAATGCAACGTTTTTTACTGTCAGCATCGGTGAGCAAGATATATTGTCTTACGCAGCATCGGGCGGTAAAACTTCCATGACTGAAACCTCTTCGTTTGCCCTAAATATACAAAAGTTACTTGATGCTTTGGTTGCAAATAACGCAAAAGGGGTACTAACTAATATCCCAAATGTGCTTGATTTGCCCTATTTTAATTTTTATACATTTCAAGAACTTGCTAAAAATGTAGGCACAACTGATATTTTTATCACCACGGGAAATGGAATTGTTAGAGCTGCAACCGCCAACGACAAAATCTTGATGGAGGCCATTCAAAATGTCGGTAAAACAAATACAGCAAATCAGAAGAAAGGTTTCTCTATGACTTATCCGCTTACCAACGAGGAGGTTTTGGATAAAGACGAGATAAGTATCATCGCCTCACGTCTGAATGATTTTAACGGTGTTTTGAAGTTTGAAGCCAGCAAACGAGGTATTCTTTTAGCCGATTTAAATGGTCTTTACGCCCAAGTAAAAAGCAAAACTTACACCCTAAATGGCGTACAATTCGATAATTCTTTATTTACAGGGGGCTTTTTTAGCCTTGATGGAATCAATCCAACGCCACGAGGTTCGGCAGTTATTGCCAACGAAGTCATTAAGGTTATCAATGAAAATTATAAAAATTCATTAAAAACAGCGATTCCTTCGCTTGATGTTAGTAAATTTGAGGCTCTGAAAGTCAAACTAACCCAATTTTAGACAAAAAAGTCTAAAACTGAGAAGCGAATAAATAATGAAAATTTCAATCGTTACGGCCGCCTACAATTCTGCGGCAACCATCAAAGACACCATTGACAGTGTACTCTCACAAGATTATCCCGACATTGAATATATCTTAGCTGATGGTGGCTCAAAAGATGGTACGGTTGAAATTCTGAAATCTTATGGCGATAAAATCAGGTGGGTTTCCGAAAAAGATAGCGGTATTTACGAAGCCATGAACAAGGCCGTTAAGATGGCCACTGGACATGCCATTGGTGTAATGGGGGCTGATGATTTTTATCCTGATAATCAAGTTATTAGCAAAGTAGCAAAAGCTTTTGAAGACTCAAAAGCCGATTCGGTTTATGGTGATTTATATTACGTTGAAGCCGAAGACCCTAACAAGATTGTAAGAAATTGGAAGTCAGGTAAATATGACCATAATCGCTTTTTGAATGGCTGGATGCCACCTCATACCGCTTTTTTCTTGACAAAAGCCGCTTATGATACTTACGGGTTATACGATACCTCTTTCCGAAGTGCAGGCGATTATGAGTTGATGCTCAGGATGCTTTACCGACATAAACTTTCTTCTTACTACATTCCTGAAGTTTTAATGAAAATGAGAGTAGGAGGAAAGAGCAATGCCTCTATTAAGAATCGTATTAGAGCCAACAAAGAAGACCGTCGAGCATGGGAAATCAATGGTATACAACCTCGTTGGTACACCCTTTACGCTAAGCCACTTTCTAAGGTTTTTCAATGGATTTTGAAGTAATCCTTTTGATTTGTTTCATCAATGAATAATGATGCTTTGAAGGGTCGCAAACGTTCTTCATTCTTCATTCTTCATTCTTCATTAATATTATGTCTTCACACCATATCGTACGAGAAAAACAAGAGCCAGCACTCATCATTGCTAATGGAGAAAGTTGTAGCTCCGACCTTCTTGGGCAGCTCCTTGAGTGGAGTCCATTTGTAGTAGTGCTTGATAGTGCCATTCACCGAGTGATGTCACTGGGAATCAAGGTTGATGTGCTGCTGGGCGATTTTGATAGAGGTATTGATTTAGAAGAGATTGAGCAGAGTCAGTACCCAATTGAGATTGTTCATACGCCCGACCAAGATAAAACAGATCTCGAAAAAGCCTTTGATTTCTTAATAAATAGGGGTTTCCCGGCAGTAAATGTGGTTTGGGCTACTGGTCGTCGTGCAGACCACTCTATCACAAATATGACCAATATTATTCGTTACAAAAGTAAACTTTCTATCGTAATGATAGATGATTATTCGGTCATTTACCCCCTTTTACCCCTTCCTAATACCTTTGAAAAGTGGTACGCAAAAGGTTCACAAATTTCACTTATTCCGATAAGTAGTGCTACTAATATACGAACGAAAAATCTGCTTTACGAGCTTGATAATGAGCAACTTACGCTTGGTTATCGTTCGGGTAATAGTAACGAGGCTGCCGAAGATGGTATTGTAAGTATTTCTTATCAATCTGGCGACCTTCTGCTGATGGAATGCCATGATTAATTTATGCTTTTTTCAATGTGGATAACTTTTTCAGAATTTATTTTTTTTTCTGAAAATAAAATATTTACATTTGTCAATGAAAATATAGTCAAACTACTGCAATAGAAAACCTCAATTTAGAAAGAAAAAAGTATTTGCTTCATGTGGATAACTTTTTTTATTAAACTTTTCTAATCCACTCGTTAAGTAACTGATTGATTATTAGCTCTTAATAATTTCATAACATTACACTTTTTTACTATCGGTAAATAGGTATAGGATTTGGATTTTTATATACCTTGACATTTTACTAATTTTACACTTGTTGTTTTTCAAAATTGTTGATTTCAACCTTTGATTGACTGCTTTAAAAATTTAGTATCAAAGAACCCAAAAAGTGGCTGGCAGTCACGAACATATATAAAAGTTTTTAACTTAAAATTTGAACCTTTGTGCAGGACTAAAGCAAATTTAGTCTGCCTGTAATCTTGTTGTGAATCCCTTAAAACCCTTTTTAAAGGCTGCCTATGTTTGTAATTAAGAGAGACGGACGCCGCGAGTCGGTAAAGTTCGACAAAATCACTGCTCGTATTGAGCGACTTTGCTATGGTTTAGAGCCAGCATTTGTCCAACCCGTTGAAGTTGCCATGAAGGTTGTGGCTGGTATTTATGATGGCGTTTCAACGTCAGAATTAGATAGCCTCGCTGCCGAAACTGCCGCTTCGATGACAACCAAGCACCCCGACTATGCTATCTTGGCAGCTCGGATTGCAATTTCAAACTTACACAAAAATACCCTCAAGTCTTTTTCTGGTACGATGAAGATGTTATATCAATACATCGACCCAAAAACAGACCAAAATGCATCTTTAATTGCAAAAGATACATGGAAGGTGATTCAGAAACACGCAGCTTTGCTTGATTCTGCTATTATCTATGACCGTGATTTTGGTTACGATTATTTCGGTTATAAAACGCTCGAAAAATCGTACTTACTCAAACTCAACGGTAAAATCGTAGAGCGTCCACAACACATGTTGATGCGTGTTGCTGTTGGTATTCACGGTGAAGACATCGAACGTGTTATTGAAACTTACGAATTATTATCGGAGCGTTGGTTTACGCACGCTACTCCAACATTGTTCAACGCAGGAACTCCAAAACCACAGCTTTCATCATGCTTCTTGCTTACGATGAAAGAAGATAGTATCACTGGAATTTACGAAACTTTGGCCCAGACCGCTCAAATTTCGCAATCGGCTGGTGGTATTGGTTTAGCAATTCACGAAATTCGTGCAACAGGCTCTTATATCAAAGGCACTAACGGAACTTCAAATGGTATCGTACCGATGTTGCGTGTTTTCAACGACACTGCTCGCTACGTTGACCAAGGTGGTGGCAAACGCAAAGGCTCATTTGCCATTTATATTGAGCCACACCACGCTGATATTTTCGAGTTTTTGGATTTGAAGAAAAACCATGGTAAAGAAGAGCTTCGTGCAAGAGATTTATTCTACGCCCTCTGGATTTCGGATTTATTCATGAAGCGTGTAGAAGCCAATGATACTTGGTCATTGTTCTGCCCTCACGAAGCACCAGGTTTGTCTGATTGCTACGGTGAAGAGTTTGAGAATTTATACGAAAGATACGAAAGAGAAGGCAAAGCCCGCAAAACCATTAAAGCACAAGATCTTTGGTTTGCTATCATGGAGTCTCAAATTGAGACAGGTACGCCGTATATGTTGTATAAAGATGCCGCTAACAGAAAGTCTAATCAGAAAAACTTAGGTACGATTAAATCATCGAATCTTTGTACTGAAATCATGGAATATACTTCACCTGATGAAGTAGCGGTTTGTAATTTGGCCTCAATTGCTTTGCCAAAATACATCACGAAAGATGAAAAAACTGGTTTCTCGAAATTTGACCATCAGAAATTATACGAGGTAACGAAGGTAATTACTAAAAACCTCAACAAGGTAATTGATGTAAACTATTATCCTGTGCCTGAGGCTCAGCGTAGTAACTTGCGTCACCGTCCGATTGGTTTGGGTATTCAAGGTTTAGCCGATGCTTTCATTATTTTGAGAATGCCTTTCGAGTCTGATGAAGCTCGTAGATTGAATAGAGAAATCTTTGAAACAATTTATTACGCCGCAATGGAGGCTTCAATGGAGTTGGCTATTGTTGAAGGTGCATATCCGACTTGGGAAGGCTCTCCGATTTCGCAAGGTATTTTCCAATTCGATATGTGGGGCGTAACGCCAGATTCAGGTCGTTGGAATTGGTCAGAATTGCGTGAAAAAGTAATGAAAAATGGTGTAAGAAACTCGCTTTTAGTTGCTCCAATGCCAACGGCGTCAACGAGCCAAATCTTGGGTAACAATGAGTGTTTCGAGCCTTATACATCAAATATTTACACTCGTCGTGTGCTTTCGGGTGAGTTTGTGGTTGTGAATAAGCATTTATTGAAAGATTTAGTAAAAATCGGTTTATGGAATGATACCATGAAAAATAAATTGATTGCTGCTAACGGTTCGGTACAGGCGATTCCAGAGATTCCGCAAAACTTGAAAGATTTGTATCGCACGGCTTGGGAAATTAAGCAGAAAACCATCGTTGATATGGCCGCTGACCGTGGAGCATATATCTGCCAAAGTCAGTCGTTAAATATCTTCATGGAAAATGCTAATTTCGGGAAATTGACTTCGATGCACTTCTACGCATGGAAAGCAGGTTTGAAAACAGGTATGTACTACTTACGTACAAAAGCCGCTTCTGATGCAGTGAAGTTTACGGTTGATCGCCAAGCAATCGCCGAAGTGATGCCAGCAACATCTGTAGTAGAAGAAAAACCATTAGATTACGCAAAATACGCAGAAGAGCAAACCGCAAAAGCAACTGCGGCCGCTACATTTGCCAGCGAAGAAGAGTATCAATATGCTGCGATGCAATGTTCACTCGACGACCCCGAGGGTTGCGAAATGTGTGGTTCATAAGGGATTCCGACTTGCAAATGCTCTTTTCTAATATAAAATTGTATGCAAAACCACCTCTCAAGGGTGGTTTTGTTGGTTATAGTACCCCCTCAAACTGCTCCATCCAAAGACGATTATAAACTCCTTCTTGATAAAGCAAACCTTCGTGTGTGCCTTCCTGCACTAATTCTCCGTTGGCAAGCACCAGTATTTTATCAGCATTCTTGATGGTGCTTAATCGGTGAGCAATAATGATGATTGTTTTGTTTAAACTTCTTAACGTTTGAATGGTTTGTTGTACGTATTTCTCCGAAATTGTATCAAGAGCAGAGGTGGCTTCATCTAAAATCAAAATTTCGGGATTACGGTATAAAGCTCGTGCAATGGCCAAACGCTGGCGTTGTCCGCCCGAAAGACTTGCCCCATTTTCGCCAATGTGGGTATTAAAGCCATTGGGTAGTTTTTCTACAAATTCGCTAATACCTAACTGACTGCAAATAAACAAAATGCGTTGCATATCTGGCTCAAAATCTCCGAGTGCGATGTTTTCAATGACCGATGCACCAAATAAATCAATTTGTTGCGGCACAACACTCACTATATTTCGGAGTATATCATTGCGAATATGTTTGATATCATAATTTCCAATCAGAATGTTTCCGCCACTCAAAGGATAAAGATTTTGTAACAACGACATCAACGTAGATTTGCCCGACCCACTTTCGCCAATTACTGCCGTAATTTGTCCTTTGGGTAGTGTAATCGTCAGATTATCAAATACTTGCACTCTCGTTCCGTAGCGAAACGATACATTTTTAAACTGAATATCGCCCACCATTTCGGCAGTCAATTCAACTTTGTTTTCGGTGGCTTCTCGCTCCAAATCCATAATTTCAAACAGACGGTCAGCCGCAATGAGAGCATCTTGAATAGTTCGGTTTGAGCTAATCAGACTCATGGCTGGGCTGGTAAAATAGCCAATCAAAGAATAGAAAGAAAGTAATTCGCCTGGGGTAAGTTGTTGGTCAATCACAAACGTTGTGCCGAACCAAAGCAATAGAATAGTGAATAATCTGGAAATAAAATCGGAGATGTTGCCAATAAAAATGCTGGTTTGGCTTGATTTAAAAACGGTTTCGAGTAGCCGTACGAAATTAGTTTCGGTTTTTAGATTGGCATAAGGCTCAATGCCAAAACGCTTGATTGTGGTGGCAGCATTGAGCGATTCAACCAATTGAGCCTCTAATTCTGCCGAATTCTCCATCAATTTACGCCCTTGTTTGCGGTTGATGTAGTTGCTAATAAAGTAGATAACGATATAAAATGGAATAATTGCCAGCAGCATTGCCGCCAATTTCCAATCATAAGTAAACATCAGACCGAACGAAAACAGCACGATAAAAATATTGACCGCCAAACCAATAATGACATCATTGATAAAAACCCGAATCTTGACGGCATCGTTTACCCTCGAAATAATTTCGCCTACTCGCATGGTGTCAAAAAACTGTTGTGGGAGTTTTAGCAGATGTTTGTAATATCCTAAAATTAGTTGTGCATCTATCTGCTGGCCAGTTTTAAGGGCAAAAATACTTTTAACTGTACCGATGATAGTCTGCAAAACTAAAATAATAATCATGCCGATACTTAGCAAATTGAGCAGGTTTTTATTGCCTTCAATGATTACATTATCGGTTATTTTCTGAATATAAATGGAGGTAGAAAGCCCTAATATGGTATAAACAGCTGCTCCAATCAAGGCTTGGAGCATAACGGTAGTATGCGGACGCAGCAATGCCCAAAACCGACGAATGACCGAAACTTTTTCATTGCGAACCTCAAAGTCTTCATTAGGTAATAATAGAACCAAGACACCCGTCCATTCTTTGGCAAACACTTCGATGGTTTTTTTGTGCATCTTTCCATCGCCAGGGTCCATGATAGTGATATGTGTTTTAGAGACCTTGTAGATTACTACGTAGTGAAGCCCACCGCCCAAAGGAGTAGTGATTTGAACATGAGCAATGGCAGGTTTGGGTATCTTTTCAAGGCTTTCGAGTGTGCCTTTTACGCCTTTTGCTTGAAAGCCAAGTTTTTGGGCGGCTTCAATTAGACCGAGTATGTTTGTGCCTTTTTTGTCGGTACTGGCATATTGACGTATGCGAGCAATGGGCAGACGCAGACGGAAATGAGCAGCGACCGAAGCTAAACAAGCGGCACCACAATCTCGTAAGTCGTGTTGTTTTATTTTAATAGACATAATTTTTGCGAATCCCCCTCCTTAAAGGCAATTTTCGCAAGATACTTCAATAAAACAAGCAAAAAGCAAGTAAATAATGCTTATTTTATGACTGTAAGGAATAATTTATGAATATTATTTTCTCTTAATTGGCTGAAAGTAAATCTCTTCGTTGTAAAGTTCAACGATTTCTTTCAAAGCCCGATTAGCTGGGCGATGAAAAAACTCTGCAGTGATTGCCCCTGCAACACCAAGACCCGCAAAAGACCAATTAATGCTTGGATTTGGGCCGAATTCATCTTCTACGGCCATAATAAGACCAAACCCCGAAATAACCGAAAAAAATTGAGCAGAATGTTTCCGCCAGACATATTTTTTGTATGCTTTCATGAGTTCTTGAGAATGCTGTTGTTCAAGAATCTTTTTTAGTTGACGTGGGCGTTTAATTACCTTATCGTTTAACGAAACTGTGCCATTTTTAACGTAAGTCATTTGTTGAGCTTGGCTATTAACCGTTATCAACAATAGAAAAACAAATAATCTAATCAGTGTCATCGGGAAATGTTTTTTAATTCAACTAAACTGTTGTTCAATGAATTTAATATGGCATCAGGTAAAGGTTTATAAAGTTTGTTATTTGTAATATCTTCCCAAAATTTGTAATCGTAGTTACTAACTCCATTAAAACCACTAAATCTACTGAATCCTTTAGGTTTTTCTTGTAGATACTCAACTTTTTCGACAAAGAATTCACCAATATCTTCTACATCTTGAAAACGCTCATCGTTTTTACCTTTCATTTTAAATTTTCTAATCTCTTTATGATAGAGCAGATTTATCAATGAAATATCAGTTGAGTCATTGGTTTTGTAAACAGAAGATTCGTTATGATATTCGTGGAGGGCTTCATTTCCAAAGCGTTTTATTATCTTTTTTTCTTCAGGACTAAGATAGGCTATTTCTTGTAGGATTGCATATTCTCCATTTTTTAAAGGTATTTTTCTAATTTTCAATATATCGTGTTTTGCCAATAAAAAATAGTCTTTGTTCTGATTATCAAAAAAGTTGTAAGTTTTTGTTGGATTTTCATTTGTCAGATTCATGTCTGGGACTCTTGGTCCAACAATGTTTATATTCATAAGTGTTGGTATTGCTTTACCCGTAGAAAGTAAATATGAACGTTCTTGAAGACGTCTTATAAGGATGCCATCTTTGGAGTTATTTGGATAAAGATATTCTACAATACCATCGGCATAAGATTTTGGTTGGGTATCAATAATATTGTATGTTCGGTAATATCCTCTTACTAAAAGAAAAGAATAGTTTACCTTAGTCGGAGACACAATTACTTCGTCTAAAACAATTGTGTTTCTCGATAAAGTGATATACTTTGAATTTAGAAATTGTTGTTTTTGAAGTTTAATTGTTTGATAACTAATATGATTAAAAGAAATCTCACTCACATCTATTTTTGTGATTTTGTCAATCACTTCTTGTAATATAACACCATTCTCATCACTCATGCCAAGTATTCTTCCGCCAGAATCTCGGAGTTCAACAAACGGAATATTTTGGTCTGACTCTTTTTCTTTAATGAGTATTTGTGCTTTTGTGCAAAACAAATGGCACAAGAAAACAAAAAAGAGATGTATTTTTAAGCCGCTCATATTCAAATATAAAAAATGAAGCGGCTTGAAAACCGCTTCATTGGTAATTAAAAAATTTTGATACCAAATAGATAGCAATCTATGTTAGTGTTATTTGGAATACCATCTAATAAAGTACCGTTGTCGGTAATTTTGATTGCTTTTTCACAAATCTTTGAAATCCATTTTCCTAAGTCTCCTCCATCTGTTTCTCTTTGCTCATCAAAGCTTAGTTCTGATGTGCCATAATTGTCTAACGCTAACGGTTGCATGATTTTTTGAATTTAAAAGTTAAGATTTAATACTCCAAACTTCTGCAGCAGTTTGTTGCTTCAAAAGTCATATTCAATCTTTAAATTGTCAAATTTTGGTAGTGCTAAATTATGACTGTGAGGAATAATTTATGAGTGAGTTATTGCAATGAGAGAAAAGACGTAAAACATGGTTTGTTTTCTATTATTGCTGTAATAACGGAGCAATAATTCATGAATTTAAGAAAATATTTCTCCAATAGTATATATACTAACTAAACAACCATTATAAATGGCGTGTAGAAGTACACAATAAAAAAAACCGTATTTGTTCCTAACAAAACCGAGTATAAAACCCAAAAATAGTTGAGGTAGAATGATTAGAGGAATAAGCAAATTTTGGCTTTCGGTAAGTTCATAATTTGAAGTATGAACTAATCCAAAGAGTAGGGCAGAGAGATAATAAAGCCATTTGAAATAATTTTTATGAATAAATGAGCCAAGGAACCCCCTAAAAATAGATTCTTCCAGAATAGGAGCAACAACAATCGTTAGCAAAAACATCAGCGAAATATTACTCATCATATCTTTGACGGATTTGCTAAGTTCTACTGATTCAATAACGCTAAATTCTTCTAAGAAATAACGAAACAAACCTAATGATGCTCCAATAACTACCGTAATAATGCCGTAGTAAATACCAACCTCAATTATATTTTGGTTGATTTTATTTTCAGTACGAATAAGGTTTGAAGGGTGCTTAACGAAAGAGATAAAATCTTGCAGTAAAAATCTTAGTTTGCTCATTTTATGATGGTTTGCTTAAGACTGCCGTTTTAAAAATGGCTAACATAATAAAATTAGTCGAACTTACCGAATACTTCGGCTAACTGGAGATAAAACAAGAAATTTATTTTATCATGTAGGCATAAATAGCTATTCCACTTGTCAAATTTCTCAAACTGTGAATAATAATCACGTAAAATATATCTTTCTTATCTTCAATTTTAAATAATCTTGCATAAGCAAGAATATAACCTACTATTATTGCGACTAAAACGTATTTTAGATTGTACCAATGAAACAATCCGAATGCAAGAGCTGACACAGTAGCTTTCTTGAAATGGTTTATATCATTTTTAAACTTATTTTTCAGTAAGTTTAAAATCAAACCTTGAAAAATGTATGTTTCAATGATAGGAACTATAACCACACTGACTAAGATAAAAATCAAAATACTTTCATCCCAAGTCGAGGGAAACTTGTCAATCGCATTGAAATTTAAAATAAATCCAGGTATAAAAAATGGGATAACCCCTATAAATGTTAGTATATAAAACATTAGTACATAGTGTATTATCGGTAAGCGATTCAACATACTTTGCATATTCTCAAACATCGAATTATTCTTCATTATTAAATACTAATTTTCAAGTTTACCTATTGGAAATTAATAAATGAGAGTTAAATAAACTCAATACACTTTAAATTATGTTGTTTTAGTTTTCTAAAAATTAAAGATTGTTGTAAGTAATTGTGTATTATTACTTTGTGTACAATTTTCAATGAATATAAAATTAAAACAACATAGTTTACACCGCACGAACTTCTATTTATTGATAAATTAATTATCTAATTCCACCATGATTTGATGAACTCATTATATCATGATAGGCACCAGAGCCACCTTTCCCACCAACTGCTTTATCCGCTGCTGACCAACCCTCTTTAATTGCATCATAAACCCCAGATTGAAAAATTGCTTTTCCAAGTTCTACCCACCATGGACCACCTCCACCCTCTAATAGTATCTGCTCATCAAAACTTAATTCTGATGTACCATAATTGTCTAACGCTAACGTTTGCATAATTTTTTAGATTTAAATGTTAAGATTTAATACTCCAAACTTCTGCAGCAGTTTGTTAATTCAAAAATCTAATTTAGCCTCTGATTTGACAAATTTTGGGAGGGCTAAATTATGACTGTTAGGAATAATTTATGAGTAATATTAGAATTATATTAGAAAATAAGGATTTTTGCTTGTCTTCAAACATCTTTTTCCATTTTTGCGTTTATCAGCAATACTAACACTTTTATTTATAAAACAACCGCTGTAACTATGAATAATATCAGTACTAAATTCCGAACACTCAGAGAGTTACACAATTATAAACAAGACTACGTTGCTTCCGTATTGGGTATCACACAATCGGGCTACGCCAAAATAGAAAATGGAGATATTGGCAATGTCAGTCTTAAATACCTTCAAAAACTTGCCGAACTTTATCAACTAAACTTAGAACAACTTTTGGGCTGGGATGGTAAAATAACTATAAGTACTTTTGATGGCGTTGGGGGCAATCAAAACAATTGGCACACACCAACTGATGAGCGTATCAGAGAACTGGAAGAAAAAGTAGAAAAACTATTGGAAATCGTTAGTAGATAATTATTTACTCTCAAGTTTAGGGTTTAGCCAATCATCAGTTTTGTCATACAATAGTTGGTAAAGGCTGCGTTTGGTTATTACAAATCTTGCCCTGAAAGTTAATCCTTTTTTTAGAGGTGCCGTATAACCATTTTTTAGTTGAAGGTTTTTCTTTTGTAATTGACATTTTACTTTAAAAATTGGTTTTTCGTTTAGCACCACAAAATCACGGGCAATGTCAATGATTTTGCCTTGAACTAAGCCCCATTCGTTATAATTGAAAGCATCAATCTGAAAACTCACGGGCATATCTTTTTTTAAGAGTCCGATATCATTTGGGCTAACGTAGCACTCCGCAATGAGGCTTGAGTCGGGTGAAATAATACCCAGCGTTTCGCCTGTTTGTACATAACTACCCTCATATTTACCCACAATTTGCTGAATATTGCCACTAATTGGGGCTTTTATTTCGTAGTAGGTTTTCTGCTGAGTAAGTTGTTTGGCTTCGCTTTGCAGTTGTTTTAAATCAAAACGATGCTTGTTGAGTTCGGCTTGCCATTGGCTCAACTGCCGCTGGAAAATTGATTCAAACTCAGCCACTAAGCGGTTCATTTCATATTCTTTGGCGTTGAGTTCTCGTCGAGCAATTACTTTTTCTTTATATAGATAGCGGTCAGCATCTAATTCTTTCTTAATTTTTTGTTGGTGAAAGATATTTTCTTGCAGTTGGCTACGAAAAGTATTGAGTTGCTGCGTATAAATGGGCGTTTGGGTAGTATGATTACCAAAAATATTATTTTTTCCGATTTGAGTCAAAATTTCTAAATCATTAATAAAATCGTTTTTCTCCTGCTTTTGAAAACTATTAGCGTTGAGTTTGGTGTCTATATCATCAGTAGCTATCACGAAAAGCGTAGTATTTTGAGTAATATTTTGATTTTCAGCAACATTTACGGCTTTCACCGTTCCCGAAATCAATGATTTTATTTCGGTTTTCTCCGAAACGGTTCTCACAATTCCGCTGCTTTGCACCGAAATATCAACAAAAATAAAGGGTAAACTCACCAATGCACCAAAAAGTGCAAGCAGAATAAGCGTATAAATTAGCTGACTTCTAACTGCCACTTTGGGCAAATAGGCTTCGACGGTGCTTTGAATAATATCCGATGGAAAAAGTTGTTTTTGCATGGTGTAAAAATGCAAAAAAAGCCAATACTCAACCACTAAACTTTATGACTGTGAGGAATAATTTATGAGTAACCGATAGAAGAAACGTTTTCAAGTAGTTGCTGAAACGACTTTTTGTAAAAAAACATTTCTGTCAAAAGCTTGGTCGAATCGTTTCACAGATTCAAACTCTTGACCACCATCAGGGTGAAGTTCGAGGTCGAAGAAATCTTTGTGTTTAGGCGATATACTTTCTAAATCAAAATGACAAGTTTCGAGGATAACTTGTTGATAATGAGTGTAAAGTGTTTCTTCTTTTAAGTGTTTTAAAATCTGCCCGAATGCAATAATCCATTCGGTTTTATACCATAAAAAATTGAAAATACTACCTTTCTGTAATGCTTTATTCGACAAATAAGCTATATAAATCATTCGCTCTTCTAAACTTAAGGTAGCAAAAAAGTCATCGAATAATTTGCCATCTTGTTTCCATGCTTCCTCTTTTGGGCGAATGATTTTTCTGAAAAGTTCTTTCAATTTCAACTCAGGACTTGTGCTTTCAAACGCAAAAACTATGTTTTCGGAAGTAACTTTTTCTTGAAATAAATTGAAAAATCCACGCTTTGGGTCATGCTCAAATTTTGCCACTTTTCGATTAGATTTTAATAAACGAAGTGCAAAAACTATCAATAACAATAATTTGAATATGACCCAGAAGTGTTTCAAGTTTGAGTGTTTAATACCGCAAATTTACGATAAAATTCCTTTAATAATTTGCCCATGCACATCGGTTAACCGAAAACGACGACCTTGATATTTGTAAGTTAGTTGTTCGTGGTCGATACCCATGAGGTGCAATAAAGTTGCTTGAAAATCATGCACATGAACAGGATTTTTGATGATATTATAGCTAAAATCATCGGTTTCTCCGTAGCTGATGCCCGATTTTACGCCTGCACCTGCCATCCACATCGTAAAGCATCTTGGGTGATGGTCTCTACCGTAATCATCTTTGGTCAATTTTCCTTGTGAATAAACTGTTCGGCCAAATTCTCCGCCCCAAACCACCAAAGTATCTTCGAGTAAACCTCTTCTTTTTAAATCAATAATTAAAGCTGCGGTGGCTCTATCGGTTTGTTTGCATTGGTGAGCCATTCCTTTGGGTAATGAGCCATGGTGGTCCCAGCCTTGGTGATATAGCTGCACAAATCTTACATCTTTTTCCAATAATTTTCGAGCTAAAAGACAATTAGCGGCATAAGTTCCTTTATCTCGACTACCTTCGCCGTAAAGTTCAAAAACTTCATTAGGTTCTTTAGAAGTATCCATTACTTCGGGAACGGAAGTTTGCATTCGATACGCCATCTCGTATTGGGCGATTCGGGCATCTACTTCGGGGTCACCCCAAGTTTCGTTTTGTAATTGGTTGAGTTTGGTCAAATATTCCAACATTTCTTGGCGGTCTTCGCCATCATATCCTTCGGGATTATTAAGAAATAAAACAGGGTCTTTACCTGAGCGGAATTGTACTCCTTGATGCTCAGAAGGTAAAAAACCATTTCCCCACAGACGAGCGTAAAGTGGTTGGTCTTTTGAGGCATTTTTTGAAACCAAAACAATAAAAGCTGGTAGATTTTGGTTTTCAGACCCCAATCCGTAACTCATCCAAGAGCCAATCGAAGGGCGACCAGGAAGTTGATGCCCAGTTTGAAAAAAAGTTATGGCGGGGTCATGGTTGATTTGCTCGGTAAACATAGATTTTACGATGCACAAATCATCAACCACTTGAGCCGTATAAGGTAACAAATCACTTACCCAAGTTTTACTTTTCCCAAATTGATTAAATTTATAGGCCGAAGGAACGAGCGGTAAAACCGCTTGATTGGCACTCATACCTGTGAGCCGTTGCCCTTTTCGCACCGAATCGGGCAAACCTTGCCCAAACATATTGCTGAGTTTGGGTTTATAGTCGAAAGTTTCAAATTGAGAAGGTCCACCACTCATAAAGAGATAAACGACTCGTTTGGCTTTGGGAGCAATACTCGGTAAAGCACTCATGATTTGCTCTTCGAGCGTGTTACCTTTTGCGTTTGAACTAATCAAACTACCCAAAGCCATTGCACCTAAACCAGAGGCTGTGCGGAGCAAAAAATCACGTCGGTCGAGCTTTCGATTCAATGCCGAAAACTCAGGAGAATGAAG
>NZ_LXHX01000012.1:0-63756 GCF_001649495.1 Emticicia sp. MM
AGGTACTATGTATTGCATAATACTAAATAAAACACATATCTTTGTATTGTCAATCAAATAGATGGTTCTGACACACAAAAAAACGACATTATGAAAAAGCTATTATTACTTCTTGCACTCTCTACTTTCAGCTTCAGTTCAATGGCTATGGGTTTCCCGCATAATACCTATAAACAACAACGAACTTTGAGTAAGAACATTCAGCAAAAGAATATTGTAAGCGAAATTGAAAATTCATTAAAAGTAAATTTTGGTGAATTATCAATGGTAAAAGAAGATACAAATGTACAGGAATCGTTGGTAGAGATGTTTACTAATTTTGTGGTAGATTTTTTTACAAAGACTCTTTTCGGAACTAATGTATGCAAAGTAAATACAATCAAAGAAATTCAAACAGAGCGAATTGCGGTAAAGCAAGACTTTGAGTATTGCTTAGTAGCTTAAGAAATTAAAAATGAATTTATATACGGTTTAGTTAGGGTTTAGAAAAAGGCTTGGGTCGTTGACTCAAGCCTTTCTTATTGTAGGACAGATTTGTAAGCTGTCGATTTTTTACATAAAAAAGTGTGATATAGCTTCAAACCATATCACACCCTTTGACAGGTTTCAAACCTGTACTACAGATTAATATTGAAACAATGGATAATCTTTCATCCATTTATTGATTTCGCCTCTAACATTCGCAATCTTTGTTGCGTTATCATGATTCATCAACACTTCATCAATCAAATTAACGATTTTTACCATATCAGTTTCAACCAAGCCACGAGTAGTCATGGCGGCAGTACCCACACGCATACCTGAAGTAGTCATGGCTGTTTTATCATCAAATGGAACCATGTTTTTGTTTACCGTAATATCTGCTTGGATAAGCGAATTTTCAGCAATTTTACCAGTTAAGTTTTTCGGACGTAAATCAATCAACATCAAGTGATTATCTGTACCACCAGAAATAACTTTATAGCCACGGTTAATAAACTCTTGAGCCATTACTTTAGCATTTTTCTGAACTTGTACTTGATAATTGTAGAAATTATCAGTCAATGCCTCTCCAAAAGCGATTGCTTTAGCAGCAATGATGTGCTCTAATGGACCACCCTGAGTGCCTGGGAAAACACCAGAATCAAGTAATGATGACATCATTCTGATTTCACCTTTTGGAGTAGTGATTCCGAATGGATTCGGGAAGTCATTGCGAAGCATAATCACACCACCACGTGTTCCGCGAAGAGTTTTGTGCGTAGTAGTTGTTACGATATGACAGTGGTCAAAAAAAAAATGGGTCATTTAATAAACCTTTAGCCACCAAACCTGCTGGGTGAGAAATATCGGCTAATAAAAGTGCACCAACCGAATCTGCAATCTGACGAAGACGTGCATAATCCCAGTCACGAGAATAAGCTGAAGCTCCACAGATAATTAATTTCGGACGCTCGCGTTGAGCGGTTTCTTCTACTTTATTCCAATCGATTAAACCTGTTTCTTGTTCTACGCCGTAGAAGAAAGGTTGGAAATATTTGCCCGAAATATTAACAGGAGAACCATGCGAAAGGTGTCCACCGTGCGAAAGGTTGAAACCTAAGATTTTATCACCTGGCTGCAAACATGCCAAGAAAACCGCCATGTTTGCCTGTGCACCAGAGTGTGGCTGAACATTGGCCCATGAAAGATTGAATAATTGTTTAAGACGGTCGATAGCGATTTGTTCTACTTGGTCAACAACCTCACAACCACCATAATAGCGTTTTCCAGGAAGACCTTCAGCGTATTTATTTGTCAAAACACTACCTGCCGCTTCCATCACCTGTGGCGAAACGAAGTTTTCAGATGCAATTAATTCGATGCCGTGCAATTGGCGATTGTTTTCTTTCGTGATTAAATCAAAGATTTGTGTGTCACGAACGATAGAAGTTTGTACAGAAGACATTGTCAATTATCAGTTATCAGTAAACAGTTATCAATATGCTTGTCTTTGGTTATTGAACTTGTGTTCAATGTTTAATTCAGTACTTTCGCAAGTACGCCGTATTATGGATTTGACAGAAACCTGCCCTGCTTGTGATGAAGAAATATGTTACAAAATTAACCGATTATTACGATAAGAAGAATTTTTGACAAAATATTATTTGGGCGGCTACGAATTGTTTTGAAGTTTCTTGATAAAGTTATATTTTCAACTTTATCTCACACAGCTCCGGTACCTGAGCGAAGTCGAAGGTAGCGAAGTTGAAGGTAGCGAAGTCGAAACCAAAAAAATAATCTTCCTACTTAATAAATGGATGTTCTTTCAACATTTTCTCTAAAACCTCACAACTTGACACATAAGAAAGCTCGGTTTGATAACTTCCTCCATTAATAATAAATACACGTGGATATGCCTTAAAAAATGCTTTTTTATAGGCATCTGCCAAAGTTTCTAAGCCAATATCAAGGCGTTTTTCATTGATTTCTGCTTCGCTATATTCCCCTAATGACTCTTTTTGCCAGTAACTTTTTGAGAGTTTTTTGTCAATTTCAGGAGTATTACATTTTGAATGAGGGTCTAATTGGAAGCGAAAAACTTTTACTTTCCCAAATGAAAAAACATTGAGTGAGGTATTTTTTGAAGTATTGATATCTTCTCTGCTACGAAAATTTCCTCTGCTGGCATAAATTCTATTAATATGGTGTGGTAATAACTTACCATCTCTGACAGCTTGGTTTATCAGTGAACTAATATCACTTTCTTGGGCTGGAAAAGAACTTGAAAATAGGTCGAGCACAATACTATTATTGAGTAGTGAATTATTAAAATTCTGTTCTGCAAAGAAAAAGGAAGCTCTATCTCTTGAAACGTTGCGAGAATCTCTACCCGAAAGACCAATTAAATTTTCGTCAGGAAATCCATTATCTTCAATGATTTTCGTGATTGTATTATAGACAACATGTTGATTTTTTGCAAATAATTCGTTTTGAATTTTTCTTAAACTGTCTTGTTGAAGCCTTAGTTTTTCGGGCAAACTATTGAAAAAATAAAGGCTATCTATAAAACCTACTCGCCTGATGTTGATTGTGGTGTCTTTACCATTCTGTTTGATTGTAAAAGTTGGCTGTGATGCTTGATTTTTTACGAAATACTCTCTTAAATCGGCTGTCAGAGGAACTCGAATATTTCTGGAACCTAATGCGTATAATTTTGTCAGACTATCTCTTAATTCTTGATTAATGTTGGGCTTGATGAACCTTATTTGGTTTTCAAATTTTTCCCACCTTTTGCATGTATCAGCCACGAAATGGAAGAAAATATCTTTGCGTAAACTATCAGAAGGATAGCCTTTTTCTACGATTTTCTCCAAATAATCAAACATAGTTGAGATTTTACCAACCATGGCGGCACAAATGGCTGCATTGTAATAATCTTTAGCAAAAGGTTTTTTTACATTATCGAAGGCTGCTTTATAATAATCGAGTGCTTCGTAGTAATTTGTGTCAACAATGGCCAATTCAGCAGAATTAATAATTGGATGATAAATCCGAGTGAAATCGCCTTGTGCGAATAAAAGGCCGCTTAGTCCACAACAATGGAGTAAAATAATGACAGTAAGTATTATTTTTTTCATAAAATGCTGGCGAACTACTTTTCTGAGCTATTCTAATAGCTAAAAATAGAAAAACCTGTCCATTTTGGGGCAGGTTTTAAGAAACATTAACAATGTCTTAACAAATATTTTAGACTAAATATTTAAGGTTAATGGCGTAAAGACCCGTAAAAATAGCTGAGGCAATCAACGACATAATACCAATACTCCAGCCGATGCTTCCTCCAAAAATGACGATTGGAGCAAGGATTCCAACCACATTACCTGCAATGTAAACCCAAAAACCTTTTTTGCGGAGCCCCCACATCCAAATTGCACCGAGCATGATTAATAAACTTGAAATTAAGTTAACTCCACCCGCTAATACTAGGTTATCTCTTTGAAACATCTTCTCTGTTTCTGCTTGAGATTCTTCCACTTTTTCGATGTCTTTTTCAGACATATATTTTGAGAACATATCCATCATCATTTCATTGGCTTGTTCTTTACTTTCCATTACTTTTTCAGGTGTGAAAGTATTCGGAATTGCTCCATAAAATTTATAGGCATTCCAGATGAGAGTTAGTACACACAAAATGGTGAGTAATGTTGGGCGTACTGAGCCCGTATTTTCTTCGAATGGATTTTGCATTGTTTTTAGTTTTAAGGTCTGAAAATAATTTCAACCAATGATAAATAACAGTTTATGAGTTTTTCGGGAGTAAATTATTGATAACTGATAAAATGATATACAAAAATATGATTAACGGTATTGCAAGAAACTTTAAGCTTAGAAGTAAAATTACAGAAAGTATTAGAAAAATGTATTTGATTTGATTCGAAGCCCACGAAAAACTCTTAAATTTTAATGCAAATAGTGGTATCTCCGAAATTAGTAAGTAACTCATAATGAGCGTGTACGCTATTAAGAATGTAGAATTAAGAATTAAGAATGCGTATTCAGAATTAAATTTTATAATTAACGGAAAAGCCGCTACTACAAACGCATTGGCGGGAGTAGGAACACCAATGAATGAATCAGACTGACGAGTGTCAATATTGAATTTGGCCAAACGTAGGCAAGAAAATAAGGCTAAAATAAAAGCACTATAAGCTAAAGTTGGTAAATGAGTTTGTGATAAAAGATTGGACGGAACCAAATCTGATAAAATTGTATTTTCTTGCGTTGAAAGTTGAATTAGCTTAGCTACAATAAACGATGGTAATACGCCAAAAGTAACCATATCGGCCAAGGAATCAAGTTGCTTGCCTATCTCGGAATGTTGTTTGAGCAAACGAGCCACAAATCCATCTAAAAAATCAAGGATTCCTGCGATAAAGATTAAATAAGAAGCCCAAAGCAGGTTCCCTTCAAAAACAAAAACAATACCTACACAACCACAGAGTAAATTACAGAGGGTCATGATATTCGGAATAGTAAATAATTTCATAAACTTGTAGGACAAGTTTCTAACTTGTCAGATTGTATTAAAATATTATTTGAGCGAACAATTCTGAAAAGTGTTCTACAAAAAAGGATTGGTTTTGCGTTCATAGCCGATAGTCGTGGGGTCGCCGTGGCCAGCATAAACCGTAAAGTCATCATCAAGCGTTAGAAATTGAGTTTCTATGCTTTTAATTAACGCTTCATGGCTACAAAACGGAAAATCAGTTCGCCCAACGCTACCTTTAAAAAGTACATCTCCTCCTATGACAAACTTTTGGGTATGATTTACAAAAGCTAAATGTCCGGGAGCATGTCCGGGCACGAATCTTATTTCAAGCTCTGAGTTTCCAAAGAATATTTTATCGTTTTCATCAATAAATACATCAGCTTCTACGGGTTCGTAGCCCTTGATTTCCCACATTCGACAGCGATTTTCTACATCAGCTAAAATTGGCACTTCATTTTTATGAATAGCCATTTTTACCCCAAACTTACGCTTTACGTAGGCTGCCCCAAAAACATGGTCGAGATGGCAGTGTGTTTGAACTAATTGCTTTACTACAAGACGATTATCGGCTATAAAATCGGCCAATTCTTCTTTTTCATATTGAGCTAAACAACCAGCATCTATGATGATAGCCTCATGAGTTTCGTCCCATAAGATATAGGTGTTTTCAGCTATCGGCGAGAAGGTAAAAGAGTGTATGTTTATCATTTTGGGTAAGTCAACAGTCAATGGACAACAGCCCACAAATTATTATTTAATTGATTTTTCTATCTTAAACAGTCATATTCATTACAAAAGTAAAAAAATAGTAGGCTTTTTGTGTAAATCTGGCTTAGATTTTCGCCAATCTTTCACCCTTAATGTTTTAATAAATTCTTCAGGAGCAGTCACATTACATGCAATGCAGAGCAAAGTTTCTGGATTGAGATTTTGTAAAACATCTTCCAATAATTGGTTATTGCGGAAAGGTGTTTCCATAAAAATCTGTGTTTGCTTTTTTTTCTTGGCCAGTTGTTCTAATTCACGAATTGATTTTATTCTTTGTTGTTTATCAATCGGTAAATAACCATTGAAAGTAAAACTTTGTCCATTAAATCCAGAAGCCATCAAAGCCATTAAAATAGAACTTGGACCTACCAATGGCACTACTTTATGGCCAAGTTGATGAGCGTAGCCAACCGCAACCGAGCCAGGGTCTGCAATGCCAGGACAACCCGCTTCGCTGATGATACCTGCATCTGTTTTGAGCTTTTTGAGTTGTGCAAGGGTTTGTTCGGGTGGTGTATCTTTATTCAATTCATAAAATGTAATCTCATCAATTACTTTGTTGAGCTTAAGGCTACTAATAAATCTTCGGGCGGTGCGGAGTTCTTCCACAAAAAACACATTCAATTCGCTCACGACCGCTTTTATTTGAGTTGGAAGTACTGTTTCTTGGGTATCAGGGGCGAGTATGGTAGGTATTAGAAAAAGGGTCATATTTTGTTTAGTTCAATTCCGAAACAAGCAGTTTTGTTTATATACTTTCTCGAATTGTATTATAAAAACTAGTTTTATAAAAACCATTTTACAATATTATGTATTTTTACGGCGGTTTACAAAATTACCACTCCTACCATGACTGAAATAAAACTTACTCAATATAGCCACGGCTCAGGTTGTGGATGCAAGATTTCTCCGAAGGTTCTTGACCAAATTCTCCATACAATTTCACCACAAAATACTTACCCAAACTTATTGGTAGGGAATAAAGACAAAGATGATGCAGCGGTTTTTGATATGGGTAATGGAGATGCACTTATCAGTACCACCGATTTCTTTATGCCAATCGTTGATGATGCCTTTGATTTTGGTCGAGTTGCTTCTACGAATGCTCTAAGTGATGTGTATGCCATGGGCGGAGAGCCGCTAATGGCAATTGCTATTTTGGGTTGGCCAGTTGACACAATTCCACCTGAGATAGCTCAAAAAGTGCTCGATGGAAGCCGTGCCACCTGTACGGCAGCAAATATTCCGCTGGCGGGTGGGCATAGCATTGATAGTCCTGAGCCATTTTTTGGTTTGGCGGTTACGGGTAGAGTGAAAATCGAACATCTGAAACAAAATTCTACTGCCACAGAAGGTTGTTTATTATATCTAACCAAGCCTTTAGGAGTAGGTTTATTAACTACCGCACAAAAAATGGGTATTTCGAATCCAGAAAATTTACAAGCTGCCGTTGAGCAAATGACTACACTAAACAAAGTAGGAGCTTCTTTAGGAAAACTCTCTTCGGTAAAAGCCATGACCGATGTAACAGGTTTTGGTTTACTTGGGCATTTACTTGAAATGTGCGAAGGCAGCCATCTGAGTGCAGAAATTAGTTATGACAGGGTGCCAAAAATTGCGGGAGTGACAGATTATTTGTATCCGTTTTGTGCACCGAAAGGATGCAATACCAATTGGGATAGCTACAAAGAAAAAGTATCGGTAATGAGCGATACCCAAAAAATATTATTGGCGGACCCTCAAACTAGCGGAGGTCTTTTAATTGCTGTTGAACCTTCTGGTAAAGAAGAATTAGAAAGAATTTTAGAGGAAAATGGCATATTAGCTGAATCTTTTGGGCAGATGATTGCTAAAACCGAAAAAAGTATCAATGTAATTTAATTAACCCAATTTTACTTATCGCGATGAGTTTGTAAACCCATCGCCATGGAATTTGAGAACAAAACCTCGATAATATAAAATGCAACACATCAATCGCCGTAAATTCATACAGCAGAGTACTTTAGCTAGTGTGGGTTTATTGTTTCACAATCAAAGTTTCGGACAAGATTTTCCTACTGTACGTGTTTCTGCGGATAAGCGAAATTTTAGTAGTCCAGCTATCGAATCAATTATTGGACGTATGAAAACGCTCATCAAAGACCCAGAATTGGCTTGGTTATTTGAAAATTGTTTCCCGAATACCCTCGATACGACTGTTCATTTCAAAAAGAAAGGAGACCGCCCCGATACTTTTGTGATTACTGGCGATATTCATGCGATGTGGCTACGAGATAGCACAGCACAAGTGACACCTTACTTAAGTTTGATGAAAGAAGATGCTGCCCTACAACAACTCATTGCAGGAGTAATTAATCGTCAGACGGAATGTATTTTGATTGACCCTTATGCTAATGCGTTTAATGATGGTCCCGGAAAATCAGAATGGTTGAGCGACCACACTGATATGAAGCCCGAACTTCATGAGCGTAAATGGGAGCTTGACTCGCTTTGCTATACAGTCCGTTTAGCCTATAATTACTGGAAATTGACCAATGATACTAGTGTTTTTGATGAAAAATGGCTGAAAGCGGCTCAAAGTATCATTGCCACTTGTCGAGAACAACAACGGCTCAAAGGAGTAGGTAAATATCGTTTTGGTCGAACTACTTCTTGGTCAACTGACACCGTTCCCGGAAATGGACTAGGTAATGTAACTAAGCCAAATGGCTTGATTCATAGTATTTTTCGCCCGTCAGATGATGCTACAATTTATCCGTTTTTGATTCCTGCTAATTTATTTGCCGTTGTATCTTTCAGACAAATCGCTGAAATAGCTACGAATGTTTATAAAAATGCAGAATTTGCCAAAGAATGCCAAATTTTTGCGAATGAAGTAGAATCGGCTATCAAAAAATATGCAATTATTACACATCCAAAGTTTGGTAAAATATACGCTATGGAAGTGGATGGATTTGGTAATTGTCTTCTGCAAGACGATGCAAACGTTCCAAATCTAATGAGTTTGCCATATTTAGGGGCAGTTAAGGTAAGCGACCCAATCTATCAAAATACGCGTCGATTTGTATTGAGTGACTCAAACCCATATTTTTTTAAAGGAAAAGCTGCCGAAGGGGTGGGTAGTCCACATACGTTAGTTAATCAGATTTGGCATTTGAGTATTATCATGCGTGCCATGACTTCTACTGATGATAAAGAGATTTTGCAACAGCTAAAATTCTTGAAAAATACGCACGCAAAAACTGGTTTTATGCACGAATCATTTGATAAAGATGATGCTGCTAAATTTACAAGAAAATGGTTTGCATGGGCCAATACGCTTTTTGGCGAAATGGTATTGAAAGTGGCCAAAGAACGCCCACATTTACTTAAAAATACACTTTAATTGTAGGACAGATTTGCAATCTGTCAATTTTTACTGAAAAATCTCCGACTTTGTAGCGTTGGTTCTGCCGTTCAGAGAACGAAACCAAACCTACAAGGTCGAAGACTTAGCAGAGCAGTTGAACGAATTATAAATATTGATATCACGATTTAAACTAATGAAAATATTAAAAATAGCCATCTTGAAAGATGATTTTGATGAAATTTTGAATGGCGAAAAAAATGAGGTATATCAAGATTTTATACCTTTTTGGGAAGAACAACTGCTGATAAATGACAAAGAAGGAGTCAGATTCAGAGAGTATGATGCTGTTGAGTTTAGAAATGGCTTTGAGGCAAAAGTACCGACTATTTTGATTGAATGGAAAGGTACAGAACTCGAACTTTTTGATGAAGCTCCACGAGGTTCGAAAGACCCTGAAGATTATTTTTTTGTAATTAATTTGGGAAAAATCATTGAAACAAAATACTGCGGATGAAACGATGCTAAAGTAGATATTTTAAGGGTGTAAATTTCTAAATCTCCCCTAAAATCACAGATTCTTCTTCAGTAAAAAGCCTTGATTTGATCACGAAACGTACACCAAGTGGAATTTCAAGCGAAAAACTTGCTCCTCTGCCTTTTACTACATCTAGTGTAAGGTGCGTGTGTTTCCAATATTCAAATTGGTCTCTCGACATATAAAAATCACATCCGTGAATCCTACCGAGCTTTACATCGGTTTCATTGAGCATTAATTCTCCTACCTGAAAACACATTGGGGCAGAGCCATCACAGCATCCTCCGCTTTGATGAAAAAATAGTTCTCCGTTTCGGTCTCTTAATTTATCAATAATTTCTGTAGCTTCGGGCGTAATAGCCACGCGTTCGATTGACATATTATATTATTTAGACAATAAATACAAAACGTAGAGACAAGGCATGACTTGTCTCTACAAATCGGTAAATAGGTATTATCAGAAAAATCCGAGTTTATTTTTATCATACGAAATCAGCATATTCTTCGTTTGGCGATAATGATTGAGCATCATTTTGTGCGTTTCACGACCAATACCTGATTTCTTATATCCACCAAATGGAGCGTGTGCTGGGTAATCGTGATAGCAATTTACCCAAACTCTACCTGCTTGCACGGCTCTTGCCACAGTATATGCTTGGTGCATGTCACGTGTCCATACGCCAGCACCTAAACCATAAAGTGTATCGTTGGCAATGGCAATGGCTTCAGCCTCATCTTTAAAAGTTGTTACACAAACCACTGGCCCAAAGATTTCTTCTTGGAAAATACGCATTTTATTATTTCCCTTGAAAATGGTAGGCTTGATGTAATAGCCACCTTCTAAACCTTCGTTATAAGAGGCTCCACCACCAGTTAGTAATTCTGCTCCTTCTTCTTTTCCGATTTCAATATAGTTCAAGATTTTCTCGTATTGGTCGTTCGAAGCCTGAGCTCCCATCATTGTTTCAGGGTCGAGTGGGTGCCCAAGTTTAATCGCATTTACACGCTCAACTACACGTTCAATAAAAGCATCATAGATTGATTCTTCTACCAAAATTCTTGACGGGCACGTACAAACTTCTCCTTGGTTTAAAGCAAACATAGATGCTCCTTCGAGGGCTTTATCGAAAAACTCATCATCAGCTTCCATGATACTTTTGAAGAAAATATTTGGCGATTTACCACCCAATTCTAACGTAACTGGAATAATATTTTTAGAAGCATATTGCATAATAAGCTGACCAGTAGTGGTTTCGCCAGTAAATGCAATTTTATTGATACGTGGGCTTGATGCCAATGGTTTTCCAGCTTCGATACCAAAACCATTGACAATATTCAAGACACCTGCTGGCAGTAAATCCTGAATTAATTCGGCCAAAACCATGATACCTACTGGCGTTTGCTCGGCTGGTTTCAATACAACACAATTACCTGCCGCTAATGCTGGAGCAATTTTCCAAGCAGCCATCAATAATGGGAAGTTCCAAGGAATAATTTGTCCAACTACGCCAAGTGGCTCATGAATAATTAATGAGAGTGTATTGGCATTTAATTCTGATGCTGAACCTTCTTCTGCACGAATAACACCCGCAAAATAACGGAAGTGGTCAATTGCCAAAGGTAAATCTGCCGCCATAGTTTCACGAATGGCCTTGCCGTTATCCCATGTTTCTACACGTGCTAAAAGGCTAAGATTTTGCTCTAAACGGTCTGCAATTTTCAATAAAATATTGCTACGAGTAGTAGCCGATGAAGTGTTCCAGCTCGGAGCGGCTGCCCATGCAGCATCTAATGCTAAGTTGATATCTTCTTCAGTAGAGCGTGCTACTTGGGTAAATACTTTGCCATCAACTGGAGAAGTTACTTCGAAGTATTCGCTTTTTACCGGAGCTACCCACTTGCCACCAATGAAGTTGTCGTAATGAGTCTTGAAAATAGGTTTTTCTACTAAATTACTTTTTGCTGTTGTTACCGCTGACATAGTTATAAATAATTATTAAGGTGAAAAATGATAATGCAAATAAATCTTGCAATAGTTATATTTAGTGTCATTTTTCTACCCAACAATTTCATTTTTCTGCCAACTGATTGCACTTTTCTATATTGAATTGCACAATCCTATCAATTTGCATAGAATAATTCAATTTAGATAGTGATATTTTTTGTAGAAATAATAATATTAAGTAGGTTTGTTTAAGATGTTGTTCGTGGTTGGTAGCCAATTGTTAACAGAAAATCGTTAGAAACTAAAATCTTGGGAGTTATGATAAATCTAAATTCTTCTCACTACGAAAATCGTAAGCTGCAAAGTTTGGTTGAAAACAGAACGATTCATACACTCAATAATGCGGAATTGAATGTCTTTGAAACTCATCAACAAGCATCTCAGGTTTTGCTTCGCTTTAAAGAACTTGTATTAGCAAGCATGATTAAAGGGAAAAAAGTGATGCACTTAGAAAATACTCATTCTTTTGGTTTTCTACCTGGCGAATCGGTGATTTTGCCTTCTAATGAATTAATGTGTATAGATTTCCCAGAAGCTACCGAACTTAGTCCTACTCAGTGTTTAGCCTTGGCATTTTCTGAATCAAAACTTCAAGATACCGTTGATTTACTGAATTATCGTGGAACTAAACAAAATGGAAAAGAATGGAGCATGACTGATTATAATTATCATTTCACTAATGATGTAGCCATTAATCAGATTCTCCAACGTCTTATCTTTATTTTTGCCGAAAAACATCCTTCGAAAGATATATTTGCCGATTTGCTCATTCAAGAATTAATCATCAGAATTCTACAAACTGAATCGAAAAGTATTTACTTGAAAAAAGCTCAAACTCATTCTAATAATGACCGTATTTCGTTTATTATCAAGTATATTCAAGATAATATCACAGAAGATTTATCAATAGAACTTTTGAGTGAAAAAGCTTATATGAGCGAGTCGAATTTTTATCGTACATTCAAGCATGAACTTGGGTCTTCGCCAAATGATTTTATCATCGAAGAACGTTTAAAAGTAGCTGAAAGCTTACTCCGAAACCCCAAAGTGAGTATTAAAGAAGCTTACATGGCCAGCGGATTCAATAGTTTCTCTTATTTCTGCCGTATTTTTAAGAAAAAGAAAAAACTTTCGCCAACTGAATTTAAAGAGCAAACTTGTGTAATAAAATAAAAAGGGAAGACTTTCATCTTCCCTTCATGTAGAAGTTGTGGAATTGTTAGTATAAAAATCTTAAAGATATTTGTCGGCGAAAGTGAGCATGATATCAACGGTTTCATTTAGTCGGCCCCATTCGTGGTAGAGTTCTGGATAAAAATAGTATTCGTGCTTGCTTCCCATTTCTTCTAATTTTTGTTTCATTTTTTCACCTTGTTCTGGCGGTACAATCGTATCACTGCCACCATAAAATAGAATTGTTGCAGGCGAACTCTTTTTCATCTGATAATATGGACTTGCCGAGCGGTATTCTCTAACAGTTTCTTCACTGAATGGCTGACTAATAAGTTTTACAATATCGCTATTCATTCGTCCTTGGCGTAATTTATCAGAAGTGAGGTCAGCGGGGCTAGCAATTCCTCCTACAACTTCCACCAAATTTTTGTTATCGGCTGTGTAGGAATAAAGCATAGCTAAATGCCCACCTGCACTAATTCCTAAAAGAAAAAATTTAGGTGTGATATTAAGCGAATTTGCTTCCTTGTGTAACTTTTTGAGAAGCATGCCTATATCGTCAAGTTGCTGCTTATAGGTAATACCTTGTTGAAAAGTAAGCCTGTAATTCATGTTTACAATGGCACACTTAGTGTTTTTTTGTCGAAAATGGTCAACAATGGGGTTAATAAATCCTTTATCACCCTCGCTCCATCCACCTCCGTGCAAAAGCACAATTACTGGTACTTTTGTTGATTGATTTTTCGGTAAATAGAGGTCATAGTTTTGAAGTTCATTATCACCATAATTTTCATTTTTTCTTACTTCATAATCTAGCGTTTCATCGGCTCTAATTGAATAATTTTTATTAATAAGTGGTACTAAATCAATAGTATCACATGAACTCAACAATAGCATTGAACTTACGATAAAGAAAAATCTCATGGCTATAAGTTTTGAAGCAATCATCTGATAAATAATTATTTATGAATAACTCATGACTATTACTTTATTTGATGGCTATTCTAGCCGTTAGGGCTATATCATCGAGCCATAAGCCTTGATAACCAACGACGTTGAGGGCGGGTTTCCAGTCTAAACTAAGATTAAGCGGGATTTCTTTAAATGTATATTCAAGTCCCAAGATTCCGTCAGCTCCAATCACTGTGTGGTTATCATAATTTTCAAACCATGGATTTCCGTAGCGTCCGCCATTTCTCCAAAATCCGATATGCCCGCCAATTCCATAATACCAACGCCAATTTGGGGTTTCAAAAGCTGCTTTATGAATTTCATACAATCCTGTGAAGTTTACTCCCTGCCATCTCGAATACACAATTCCTTCAAATGCCTCTTTATTATTCATTTTATATTTTACACTTAGCCCATATCCATAATTGAGTCTGGCACCAATCCCTAACTTATATTGAGCGTTTGCAACAGTAAATGTGGTAATGATAAACAGGAAGCTTATGAATATTTTTTTCATTTCAGGAATTTAATTAGTTTGATTTTTCTCATTAAAACAATGTGCCAAAAGCTTATGTAGGGTATTTGTGGGGAATTTATGTGGAAAAAAATACACAATTTGAGGAATAGTAATAGGAAATGATGGTTTGAAGATTCGTGGAATATTTTTTTTGATTTTGCTGGAAAAGTAGATTAATCATTACACAAACACAACTTAAGTTAAGCATGAAAACATTTAAAATTGCCATTTTAATGGCTAGTATGTTTCTATTGCAAGTAGCATGTCAGAAACAGGATGATTCTGTAACACCCGTAAGTCAGCAAGACCCCAATGCTCCAAAAGGAGATATGCGTATTGGTATAACTGACGCTCCGATTGATGATACCAATATTAATGGTGTTTTCGTAACAATTACAGAAGTTAGATTTGATGGTAAGGTATATGATGCTTTCAAAGGTCCTAAAACTGTGAATCTTTTACAATTACAAAATGGTAATTCACTGAATTTGGGGGATGGTAAATTTCAAACAGGCTCATATAGTAAATTGACTTTGGTGATTGATTATACCAAAGATGCAAGTGGGAATGCTCCTGGATGCTATGTACAGAAAACTGATGGAGCCAAGGAAGCATTAGTGATTTCAGGAAATGCTAAACAAGAAGTAGAGATTACAACTAAGAAATTTGATGTGAGACAGAGCGGTGTAACCGATTTAATGATTGATTTTGATTTAAGGAAGGCCATTAAAGAAATGAATAGCAATAGTAAAAAGAGTTATGCTTTTGTTACGTATGGCGAGTTACAATCTTCTATTCGATTGGTCAATAGAGCTTCTACTGGTGATATAGTGGGTAAGATTGATAATTATAATCCAATAATCAATGGTCAGGTAGTGGTGTATGTTTATAAAAAAGGTACTTATAACGAAAATGCTGAAGTAAAAGGACAAGGTGAAAGTAGTGTTACTTTCAGGAATGCCGTGACAAGTGCAAAAGTAGATGGTGCAGGAAACTTTAAAATAGCATTTTTGGAAGAGGGTGATTATGAGCTACATTTTGCTACCAATAAGAGTACAAGTGGAGCAATCATAGATTTTAGTTCTTTTTTGAATCTGAATTCAAATCTTGCACTCAATAGTATTGCCGTAAAATCGAATACACAAGTGAGCTTATCGCTCTCAATCAAAAGCATCATAGGTTTGTAAAGAAATTCATAAATAGTGTTTAGGTTAGAAAATGGTAAATGGCTGTCCTTTGGGACAGCTTTTTCTTTTATATGATATTGGAAAAGTAGCAAGTAGTTTATAAATTACTGTTGTTTTATAATTTACTTCTACCCAAAACATTATTATTTTATGTCAGATTTATCCAAATGGTCGATTAGCCATAAAATCGCTTTTTATTTTTCTTTTCTCTTCTTGGGCTTAAACTTTTTCCCCTTTCCTCTCGAATTTTTAGGCGGCCTAATGACTATGCTATGGAGTTTTGTGGTTGATTTTTTCGGGAAAATCGTTTTTGGTATTCCCGAAGTGACGGTTCGGCCTAATGGGAGTGGTGATACTACTTGGAATTGGCTTCAACAATTAGCCATTGTAAGTTTTTCTACAATAGGTAGTATTGTTTGGTACGTGCTTGCCCGTAATCGACCTAATCATGAAAAATTAGCCTTTTGGTTTAAAATTTGGCTACGATATTTTTTAGCAGCTACTATGTTTTCGTATGGGTTGGTAAAGATTTTTCCTTTACAGTTTGGGAATATTACAACCTATCGCCTTTTCGAACGCCTCGGAGAAATGAGTCCGATGGGGCTGTTATGGACATTCATGGCGTACTCTAAGGGCTATCAATTTTTTGGTGGACTCATGGAAGTGATAGGAGGGGGATTATTAATTTTCCGTAGAACCACAACTTTAGGTGCAGTCATGAGTGCGAGCATTATGCTCAATGTTTTCATGATGAATGTCTTTTATGATGTACCCGTGAAAATCTTTTCTTTCACTTTATTGCTCATGTGTGTGTATTTGTTAGCTGCTGATGCTAAACGCTTATGGCTGTTTTTTGTGGCTAATAAACCTACTCAGTCTGCAGAAGAAATAAAGGTTTTTGAAGGAAGAAAATGGTATAAATATGGCAGAATTGTTCTAAAAACAATATTTTTAGGAATAGTAGGTGTAATGGGTTTTTATGAAAACTTTACTACAGCCAAAGATATAGATACTCCAAAATCTTTAATTTATGGGCCTTATAAAGTTGAAAGATTCGAACGAAATAATACTGTTTCTGAAACTGACACTCTACGCTTGCAAGAAGTATTTATCGACCGCCGTGGTGCATATGATATGCTTTATGTAACGAATGACGATGGTCTGCGTAAACGAGCCAATTTTACGCTTGATTCTGTTAAACACATTTTACGCATGACAGACTATGCTGCTCCTATCACCGATACTACGCAATACACTTTTACGTATTCACAACCAGATGCGGAAACATTAATGTTGCAAGGAAAAATCAAATCTGATTCGATTCGAGTGGCCATGAAGAAAATGAAACACCGAAATTTCATTCTCACTAGTCGTGGTTTTCATTGGATAAATGAAGTGCCTTATAACAAGTAATATCATCGACTTGACCGCATGGCTTTTACAACTGTTGTAGATTTATCATTCAATAACTTTTCGTATTCGCTCGAATCGCAGGCATAAATGGCAACTTTACCTTGTTCATTGTGGTGTACACCCCAGCCATACCTTTTAGTAAGTGGCGAGGTTCGTAAGCATGCTTGTCCTTTTGAGAAAAATGCCGTACGAGCTTCGGTTAATTCTTTTTCTGTAAGGTCGTTTCTTTCGGCGAATACCTGAAAAATTATATCATCTGAAGTATATTTATAAGGGTGTTTCCGAAGTATATCAAACTGCAAATTGGCTACCGATTTTTTATCTCCTTTATGTGGAGGCATTTCGCCAGTGTTGGCTGGGCAGTCATCGGCTATGGCAATTAATGTCGATTCGTAATTGGTCGTATGTATTTTCATGAAATTTTTCTTTAAAGGAAACACTGCTTACTGTCAACCCTATGTCAGTAATTATTTTAGAAAGCCTATAATTTCAGCCGAAAATGCTTCAGTATTATAGGTAATATTATGATTACCCTTTACAATACTCAATTTTGCATCTCTAAAGTAAGTTTGTAGAACTTCTGGGTTGCCGTTATCTTTATCTTCATCACCTGCAATAATTAAGACTGGTTTGCTGAATTTTTTCAATTCCTTTGGCGTAGTGACGGGTTGATACTTTTGTAAAAGCCCCAGAGCTACTGTATCAGCATTAATAGATTTGGCATATTTTACTGCACCCTGAGCTTCGGGATATAGATGAAATTTTCCGTTAAAAGCGGCCGCAAACATTAGTCTTCTATCCCAATTTGGATTTGTAAAATGCTGCCCCATACCGCCTAAAACTACTTTTACCACACGTTTATCCTTCGTAATTAATTTTGCTGCAACAATGGCTCCTCTTGAGTAGCCGACTACTTCATAAGATTTTATTTTTAAGTTAGTAAGAATCCCTATCACGTCTTTTGTTTCGATATCATTTGTATAAAATTTATCTTCATGAGGTTTATCGGAATGTCCGTTCCCTCTTAAATCAGGGACGATTACACGATAGCCATTCTTCAAAAGATCTTTATACAGGGCTGTTTTTCGCCAATTTGCACCTGTATTGATAAATCCATGTAAAAGCACAACGACCTTTCCCGAACCCGAATCAGTATAGGCAATTCTAATTTTGTCGGGAGCTTGATAATATTTGAAATTCTGGGCAAATCCAAATGAAGAAATAAGGAGAATGAATATCACACCAAGAAGATTTAATGGTATTAAGCGTTTCATAATTTTAAATTGGGGCGAAAAGAGTATGCAAGTTAGAGCATATTCACAAAGTCAAACTTATTTTGGTCGATTTAGACATTGAAGGTACATAAAAGATTTGACTAACGGAGTTTACTAATAAACAAATAATAAAATGAGTTTTTTCTATATTTATTTCAATTGATGATTACATTTGTAATATATTTCATGCACGGGGTGCTGTAAAAAGCTGAGATGATACCCGAGAACCTGAACTGGTTAATACCAGCGTAGGAATGCAGGAGCCAATAAGATATTGAGAAGAGTAGCCTTAGAGCTTTATCTAATCTATATACGTTTTGAGACCTCATTTCGAGCATTCAGTGCAGAAATGAGGTTTATTTTTATCAAAACTATTATGGAAGAATTAGAACTAAGCGAAAAAAGTTTGGTGAAGCCACCACTCCGCAATTGGCAGGGCCGAAAAGAATGGTTTTTTAACCGTGAACACACCGATACCTACGAACTTTGGTACGAAGGCCGCTACAAACGAGCCGAAGTTTGGCAAAAGAAAATTATGGGTAGATTCGTGAAGTCTGACCCAAGAATTAAAACACTACTCGAATTTGGTTGCGGAACTGGCCGTTTTACCCGTTGGTGGAAAGAAATTGGCATTGATGCTTCGGGTGGTGATATCTCTCCTTTTATGTTGGGGCAGGCCGTTCATCTTTTTGGTGGAAATCTTGTCTGGGCTGATTCTCATTTTATGCCTTTCAAAGACCACACTTTTGATGCACTTGCGTTTATTACCACCTTTGAATATTACCGTGACCCCGTGCAGGTAATTCGTGAAGCTGCAAGAGTGGGCAAATATGGAATTGCCTTCGGAATGATGAATCGTAATTCTCCAAAAGTGGTTCGACGAAGAGTGCAAGAAGCCTTTGGGAAAAATCCGTTCTACGTAACTGCTACTTTCTACACGCCTGAAATGCTTACCCGAAAAATCCATGAAGCACTTGAAGGACGTAGCTATACCATTGAGTGGCAAGCAACTGGCCTACCCGAATGGTTTCCTGTGCAAGAATGGCACGTACCTTATGGCGATTTTTTTGGTTTGTTTGTACGATTCAATGATGTGGATTAATGGAAAATATAGGAAAAATCAACGAAGAATACTTTAAAAAAGTTATCTTACCTAATAGTGGCTTTAAGCGTAAAGAAGTTGTTATTGGGCCAAATTTTGGTGTCGATGTGGCACTTGTAGAATTGCCAAACAATATGGCCATGGCTCTTACCTCTGACCCACTGAGCTTAATCCCTACTTTGGGTTTGCAGGAATCAGCGTGGCTTTCGGTGCATCTGATGGCCAACGACATCGCTACCACCAGTTTTGCTCCAATGTATTTACAAACGGTACTTAACTTACCAACTAGTATCTCCGATGCTCAGTTTAGAGAATATTGGCAATACATTGATAAGTTTTGTAAGGAAATTGGCGTTGCAATTACGGGCGGACACACCGGCACAATTGAAGGCCAAAACTCGACCATTTCGGGTGGTGGAACATTGATAACTATTGCTCCGCAAAAACAAATACTTACTTCGAATAACGCTCAAATTGGTGATTCAATCATTATGACCAAACAATGTGCGATGTCATCTGTATCTATTTTGGCGATGTCCTTTCCAAAGACTATTCGTCAGAAATTAGGCACTGAAGTAGCACAAAAAGCGGAAGAATTGTTTTATCATACCTCTGTCTTGAATGAAGCATTGGTTATCAATAAACTTAATCAACAACAGAATGTGGTGAATGCGATGCATGATGTTACGGAGGGTGGTGTGTTAGGTGCAGCTTTCGAGATGGCAATCGCAAGTGGTTTAGGTATTGAAATTCAGGCAGATAGGCTCAATATTTCACCAATTGTCAGCTCAGTTTGCGAAGTTTTTTCATTTGACCCTCGTTATTGTATTGGAGCGGGTTCAATGATTATTTCGGTTCAGCATCAATACGAAGAGTTGGTAATCAATACTTTACATGAGAACAATATCGAGGCCTGTACGATTGGGAGTTTCACAGCATTAGAAGAAGGCCATAGGATGGTTGAAAATGATGAAGTTAAGCCAATGACTTACCACGAAACGGACCCTTACTGGGCAGCATTTTTTGAGGCATTCAAACGTGGTTGGAAATGAAAAAAAGCATTTATCTCATCGCCGACCCAGCCATCGAACAAAGTGTTTTGCTTGATAAAATTGAGATGGCTCTGAAAGGTGGTATTTTTGCCGTGCAATTATGGAATAATTGGCAAAAGGTAGCTAATAAAATCGAAATCATTGAAACTATCCATCAACTCACAAAGTTGGGAGGTGTGCCTTTGATTCTTAATGAAGGTCAAGATTGCCTTGATTTGACTTGTTTTGATGGAATTCATCTTGATTTTCCCAACGAAATGATACAAGAATACCGACAAAAACGACCAGATTTAATTTGGGGACTCACTTGTTCAAACGAAACCGAAAAACTCATTTGGGCTGAGCAAAATTCGTTGGATTATATTTCGTATTGCTCAATATTTCCATCGAAAACCAGTAATAGTTGCGAGCTTGTTAGTTTTGATACTATTGACAAAACTCGCGAGTTTTTTAGTCGAAAAGTATTTTTAGCGGGGGGAATTAATCAAAATACGATTCCGAATCTCAAAGAATTACAATTCGATGGTATTGCCTTGGTATCGGCCATTATGGACGCCGAAAATCCAACCGAAGTAGTATTGAATTATTCAGAAATCTTAAACCATTAAAGTCATGACCAAAAGTTTTTTTGATAAATTATGTTGCCCATTTGATAAATCTGAACTTTCAATTCAGGTTTTCACCGAAAAAGAAAATAACATCATTCATGAAGGGCTTATCACTTGTCCAAATTGTAAGCGTTTGTATCCAATCATTCATGGAGTGCCGATTATGATACCCGATGCTTACCGAGAGGCACAACTCGAAAAACCATTTTTTAAAAAATGGAATGATAAGCTAAGTCTGGAAGCAAAAGCCAGCTTGATATTGGAAGAATAAACGATGAAAAATGGTTTTTGGGGTAATGTATCCAAACTGAATTTATTCAATGAGCTAATTTCAAAAGGGGAAAATAAGTATTTAACTTGAGTTTGGATAAAGCACTTATAGCTAATTGGTTATAAACTTGAAATTACTCCAAAGGAGTTAAATATTGGTAGAGAAATATGCTATCACCTCTATCCAAGCCCCATTGGGTGAAACATTTCGTATAGTCTTTGATGTATTTTTTTCTACCAAATATAAAGCCCCGCCTGGGGCAAATATGATTCAATTTAATCCCGAATTTACTTTATTTAATAAAAGCCGAGTATTGATGAATTTTCGATACTCGGCTTTTATTCTTTGCATTGGAAGAAGCAAAAAAGTATTTTCCAAGTATATTTGCTTTAAACTCTATTCATCCTAACATTAAATGAAAAAAGCCTACTTTCTCTCTATCCTTATAGCCATTTTTCGACTGAGTTTTGCACAAGAAGCAACTAAGACAACTATCCAAATTGATTTGAATAAAAAAGTTGGCGAAATGAGTACCATGTGGGCTTGGTTCGGTGCCGACGAACCCAACTATGCTTACATGAAAGATGGCAAAAAATTGCTGACCGAATTAAGTCAACTAAGTCCAGTACCCGTTTATTTTCGAGCCCATAATATGCTTACTTCTGGGCATGATACTCTTACTATGAAGTGGGGTTCTACCAATGTTTATACTGAAGATGCCAACGGAAAGCCCATTTATGATTGGACAGTCGTCGATAAAATTTTTGATACTTACCGAGAAAGAGGCATCAAACCAGTGGCACAATTTAGTTTTATGCCCGAAGCTCTTTCAATCAAGCCACAACCCTATGAGCATAAATGGAAACCCGGAATGCCTTACAATGAAATTTATAAGGGTTGGACTTTTCCGCCGAAAGATTATAAAAAATGGGCCGATTTGGTCTATGCGTGGGTAAAACACTCGGTAGAACGCTATGGAAAAGCCGAGGTAGAAACTTGGTATTGGGAATTATGGAATGAACCAAATATTGGTTATTGGAGCGGAACGGTAGAAGAATATTGTAAACTTTATGATTATACCGCCGATGCCGCCAAACGAGCTTTGCCAACGATTAGAATAGGTGGCCCTGAAACAACTGGCCCAAGTTGGAGTAAAGCGGCTGATTTTCTTAAAACTTTTCTAACGCATTGCGAGTCAGGGACTAATTATGTGACGGGTAAAGTAGGTTCTCCGCTTGATTTTATTACTTTTCATGCGAAAGGTGCTCCAAAAATTGTGGATGGACACGTACAAATGAATGTAGGAACCCAACTACGAGATATTTCGGAAGGATTCCGAATTGTTACTTCTTATGCCAAATTCAAAAACTTACCTATTATCATTGGCGAGTCAGACCCCGAAGGTTGTGCGGCTTGTGGCATGAAAACCAACCCATCAAATGCGTATCGAAACGGCACGATGTATTCGAGTTATACGGCTGCTTCGTTTGCCCGAAAATATGCCTTGGCTGATTATTTCAAAGCTAATTTATTGGGGGCAGTGAGTTGGTCATTTGAGTTTGAAAATCAACCCTATTTTTATGGTTTCAGAGATTTAGCCACCAATGGCATTGATAAACCCGTATTGAATGTTTTCAGAATGTACGGCATGATGTCGGGCAATAGAGTGGAAGTAAAGGGTAATCAGAATTATACATTTACGATGGTGCGAGATTCGAGCGTACGCAAAAAAGCCGATATTGATGCCCTCGCCAGTAAAGACCAACGCTCAGCAGCGGTAATGGTTTGGCATTATCATGACGATGACCTAAAAGCTGAAGATGCGACAGTAGAAATAGACTTAAAGGGTTTTCCTGCTCAACAAGTCAATTTTAAGCATTACCGAATCGACAACGAAAACAGTAATTCATATGAAGTTTGGAAGAAAATGGGTTCACCCGAAAACCCGACGGCCGAACAAATTAGTATCTTAGAAAAAGCAGGACAATTGGCATTACTCACCTCGCCAAGCTATTTAAAATTGACCAACGGTACACTAAAACTCAATTTCAAATTACCCCGTCAAGGTGTTTCGTTATTGAGGTTTGATTGGTGATTTAATTTTAAAATGGATTTTAAAACAGAATGACAATGGATAATCTCATCATCAACTATATTTCAAAATACATTCCACTAACGGAGGAGGAAATTGAAATCATCAAAGAGCAAAACTTGATTCGTTACTTTAAAAAGAATGAGCTTTTGCTAGAAGAAGGGGAGTATGCCAAAGAATGTTATTTTGTATTAAGTGGTTGTGTAAGAGCCTATTATCTAATGGATGGCGAAGAACGAAATACAGAGTTTTATATTGAAAATCAATCAATTACGCCTGTTAGTTATCAAACTAAAAAGCCTTCGGAGTATTATTTATCTTGTTTGGAAGATTGTGTCTTGGCATTGGGTAGTGATGAACGAAACCAGAAACTTCTTGAAAAAGTGCCCAAACTCACCACCATGATTATGCAAATGAGCAACGAAATGTTGGTGCAAAAAGTCATAGAATTTGATGAATTTAAGACCTTCAGTCCCGAGCAACGTTATCTTAATCTTTTAGAAAAACGCCCTGATTTAGTCAATCGAATTCCGCTTTATCATTTGGCGAGTTATTTGGGTATTACGCAAGTATCTTTGAGCCGTATAAGAAAACGTATTTCGGTGCAAGTATGATATTGGTAAAAAAAATATCACCCCTTCGGGGTTTGTTTGTATGGTACGTACACGAATTTCTATAATCTTTTCACCTCTTAGAGGTTAGGTATAGAATGGCGAAGCTATGAAATAATTATAGCAAATAAGGTCATCCACACACATTTCCTCTTCGAGTTTTTGTAAAGAATGGCGAAGCCATGAAATGACCATAACAAAGAAACATATAAATAAAATCCTTAAGGAATGGTATTTTTAAGGACCAGTCGCTTATTATCTTTTGTTAATTTTTCTGAAAAACGGCTTTGGTATTTTTGCTGAAACATTATCGAAAAAGCAAAATGAATATTCAGAAAAACGACAAACAAAATGCAACTATTACGGGTATATTTTTTATTCTTGCGGCCATCTCATCCATTATTGGACTAAAACTCTACGACCCTATTTTGGCGGAAACTGATTTCATTACTTCCGCTCGCCAACATCATCATGCTATTGTTTGGGGAGCAATAAACGAACTTATTCTTTGTATTACAGCAACAGGCACAGGCTTGATGATGTATCCATACTTAAAAAAATACAATGAAAGTTTAGGATTGGGTTATCTAAGTTTCCGAATGCTGGAGGTAGTATTTATCATGATGGGAATTGTGGCAGTTTTAGCGGTGCTTTCTATAAGTCAACATTATGCCAATCATGCAATTGATAAACCAACGGCTACTGCCTTAGGTTTGGCATTTATTGAATTTCATGATTGGACTTTCATGTTGGGGCCTAATTTTATGCTCGCCATTAATACGTTTATTTACAGCTATGTTTTCTTCCAAACTAGACTCGTGCCTAAAAAACTGGCTATTCTTGGACTAACGTCAGCCTGTTTGATTATGCTTGCAGCTATGCTTGAGATGTTTCATATTATTGAGCAAATATCAACTTTAGGCGTAATTTTGGCTATTCCAATCGCTTTTTATGAAATGTCATTAGCGGTTTATTTGATTAGAAAAGGCTTCCAAATTGAAGAAAATAAATAAAAGAGATCTCTTGAATTTCAATAGATGATTTACTAACAGGATTTGTTTTATTCTCTTCATTGCCGTAAGTTTTAACTGACGGCAATGAGTAATTTGAAATAATTCATTTTTTACTGTCCAATCAAAGCATCTAAATCTGAAAGAGCAATTAAATAAGCCAATTTAGCGGCGTACACATCAGCTTCTGCTTTGGCCAAGACTGCTTTGGTAGCTAAAATATCGGTTTTCAGGTTCATTCCTGCTAATTGCTTGTCTTCTTGCAATTTCAATTCCTCTTGGCGGTATTTGAGGGCTTTTTCTGCAACATTAATCAATGATTTACTTTGTTGAGCTTTTCTATATGCTTTTTCTATTTCATACAAAAGTTGCTCTTGTGTATAATCAATATTTTCTTCGGCTTGCTTCATTTGTAATGCCCTTTGTTTCTGAATTTGTTTATTGGCATAAAGGTCTTGCAAATTCCATTTCAGATTTACGCCAATAAACGGATTATTGGCAGGAGCAAGTGGATTGCCACTTTGGTAGGCATAACCCGTCACTAAACCAATATCTGGGCGGTCGCTGAGTTTAGCAGCTTTGAACCCCACCTCAGTTTTATATTTATTTAAATTAGCAATTTGAACATCGGGATTGGTTGAAATACCAGACTTATAATCAGTGATTGAAGAAAGATTATTCACAACTGGTAGGGTGGAGGTCAATGAAAAATCTTCATTGGGCAAGCCTGCTAGTTTAGCTATATCTGCCTTGTAATTTTGAATCTGAAAATCGAATTTTAAGATATTTTGCTCTTCATCGGCAATACTGGCCAAAATACCTGCTTTATTCAAATCTAAAGTTTTCCCAGCAGTGATAGCATTTTCTAAATCATTCAATCGATTATTGGCCAAATTGAGTTTGGCTTGAGCTTCTTCTTGTTGTTTTTGGGCAATCAAAGTGGCATAATAGAGCTGTTCGATGCCGTGTTTAAGTTGTAGCGAAACCTTTAGTTTTTCTTTTTCACTTACTTGGTTTTCTACTTTACTTACTTCAATACCCATTTTGATTTTGGCTTGTTGTGTTAAGGGCATATAGGCGGTCAATCCAATATTATAATTATTATTGCTTCCAACAGTTATGTTTTTATCAGTATTTGGAAGAGGCACTTGCGTAGTGGCATTCATAGGAATTACGCCAATTGCACCAGCAGGAATTGTAATATTTGCCAAATTTACATTGTATTGGTAAGTGCTACTCAGATTTACCACTGGCAAACGCTTGATTTCGTCTTCTTTGACTTTTATTCTTTTTTCTTCAATTTGTAATTGCTTAATAGCAAGACCTTTATTCGATTTGATAGCAATTTCACTCAATTGTTCTAATGAATAAGTAGGTGTTGTTTGGGCAAAAGTGCTTTGGTTTTCAAGAAGAAAACCTAAAACCAAAGCTATATATATGCGTAAGTTTTTCATTGGAATAATCATTATTGGTTCAACAATACATCTTTTTTGTCACGAGGTTTTATCCAGCCAATATAAAGAACGGGTACAGTAATAAGGGCCATAATCATACTCCAAACAACCCCAAATGCTAGTACACTTGCCAGCGGAGCCCACATCGGAGATTTAGAGATAATCATGGGAAGTACCCCGATGGCTGCCGCCATGGCAGTCAGGAATATCGGACGTAATCGACGTTTACCACTTTCAACGGCTGCGGTCTGAATATCCATGCCGTGCTTCATGAGTTCATTGGTGTGGTCAACTAAGATAATGGCATTTCTTACGACAATTCCCGATAATGAAATTAGACCTATAAAGGCAGTGAAACTGAAATTATTACCCGTAACTGCCAACCCTAAAATTGCTCCAAACAAACTCAATGGAATGGTGAGCATCACAATGCTTGATTCTTTGAGGTTACGGAATTGGAATAATAAAATGAAGAATATTAAAACCAAACTTGTCACCAAGGCAGTAATCATTTGTGAAAAGGTTTCTTGCTTGTTGGCATATTCGCCACCGTATTCGATATGATACCCACTTGGTAATGAAAGTTTTTCAATTTGTGGTTGAATCTCTTTCAATAATTCAGCGGGTAGAACACCCTCCGAAACTTCTGATTGTACGGTAAGTGTACGCACACCATTACGGTGGATAATCTTACCAGTTTGCCACTGTGGTATAAGGTCTACAATCTGGCGAAGTGGTACGTTTACTCCTGTAATTGGTGATTTTAAGTAAACTTTTTGTAAATCATCCGTACTTTGGCGGTTTACATCATCTAATCTCAAAACGATATTTACTTGGTTATTTCCTTCGTAAATTGAAGAGATAGCGGCTCCGCTAAAACCAGTGTAAACGGTTTGGGAAATGCTGCTTGTTGTGAATCCTAAGCGACTTGCTTCGGGTTTTAAATTTAGTGATAAACCATAATAATCCTCAGCAAAATCGTTTCTGATGAGTTTACTACCTTTGGCATTTTTCATGATTTCGGCTACTTGCGTGCCTATTTTTTTCAAATGAGAAATATCTTCGCCCACAATTCTAACCTCTACTGGTGCTTTCATCGGCGAACCTTGTTGCATGAGTTTCACGAAAGTTGTACCTTCTGGAATAGTTGTATCTACTTTTTTTCTTAACTCTTCTACCAATTCTTCGGCCGTTTTATCGGTTGTTGTATTGACCAAAATCTGTGCATAATTACTTGTAGGAAACTCTGGCGAGAAATTATAATAAAATCTCGGTGAAGCAGTGCCCGTAAAAGTTGCATAAGAAACCACTCTTTTGTCTTGCTTAATAATGTTTTCGGCTTTTTGAATGGCCGCATGAGTTTTCTCTAATTTTGTGCCTGTGGGCATCCATAATTCAATAATAAACTGATTTCTTTCGGCCGCAGGAAAAAACAGTTGACGAACACTGGTTTTGAACAAAAACCCAGCTAAAGCAATGGGAATAAGGCTACTAATAATGGTCGTTTTAGGGTATTTTACGCACCAATCAATCAATTTGTTGTAGCCTTCTTGCATGTAATCAAGCAATGATTTTCTTTTCTTTTTGTTCTCATTTTCATGGTTATGTAAGCCTTTTTTGATGAAAACATAGCACAGCATAGGTGTCAGTAACATCGCTACAATAAAAGAGGATAGCAGGGCAATGGCAACCGTAATGGGCAAAGCAAAGATAAATTCGCCGATACTGCCATTAAGTAAAATCATTGGCATAAACGAAGCTACAATCGTAACGGTAGCCACTAAGACAGGCATTACTAAGTCGTTGGCACTTCTCCAAGCGGCTGTCCAGCGGTCGATGCCTTCATCTAATAATTCTACATAATTATCAGCAATTACGATGGCGTCATCTACGACCATTCCTAAAACCAAAATCAAAGCAGCCAACGAAACTTGGTGTAGTTCGATTCCTAATGCGTGCATCATAGCGAAGGTTACTGCCACCGTTACAGGAATGGCTGTTGCGGCAACCGCTGCAATTCGGAATGGTAAAAGCAAAATCACAACGATGATGACCGAAATAATTGCCAACATAAATTCTTGGATAAAATGAGATATATTTTCCTCTACCAAATGTGGTTGATTGACAATTGTAGTAATCTTTACATCAGAAGGGATTACTTTTTGGGCATCAGCTATTTTTTGATTTACCTGCTCTCCAAATTTTACAATATTGTTACCTTCTTGCATTTGAATAGCCAACAATATTGCTTGATTGCCATTGACAGTAATGATACTTTGAGGTTCGGTATAGGCTCTTTTGAGCTGAGCAACGTCTCCTAATTTAACAACTGAGCCATTTTGTGAAGCTCCCACAATTTGATCGGCTAAATCGGTTTCTGTGCTATAATAACCTTTGGTATAAAGCGTAGTTCTGTTGTTTTCAGTTTTAATATCACCCGTTGGGTTTATCTTATTTTGCGATTGTAAAAGACTCACAACTTGCTGCAAATTTACGCCATATTGAGAAAGTTTCTCAGAACTCGATGAAACTACTATTTCTTCTTTTTGGTCGCCAATGCGTTTAACTTTCGAAGTGGCAGGAAGCGTGCGAAGGTAATCTTCTAATTTTTGAGCGTAACTTTTCAACTCATTCGGACTCGCAGTTTTACTTTCTAAAGCAATTACCATTGCTTCGGTATCGCCAAAATCTGAATTTACAATTGGACCCCTCACACCTTCGGGTAAATCAATTTGTTTGGCTACCAAAAGTTGATTACGAAGTTTACTCCAAAAAATATCGGGCTGTTTTACTCGCTCAGTCAATTCTACATTTACTACCACTACGCCATCTTTGGTAGTTGAGTAGGTTTTTGCTTTGTTTACTTCTTCATATTGGAAAAGGTATTGTTCAAGCTTCTTGGTTACTTGCTCTTCTACCTGTGCCGAATTGGCTCCAGGATAATAGGCAATCACTAAGCCTGTGCGAATCGTAATTTTGGGGTCTTCGCGGCGGGGCATATTCAAAAGTGATTGGATTCCGATGGCAAATAACAATAGTAAAACCGAGATAGTTACTTGCTTATATTTTAATGATGCTTGTATGATATTCATCGCCTTAATTATTTGATTGTTACGGCTGAACCGTCAGAGATTTTATTTTGACCTGCTACTACTACCCATTCTCCAGCGTTTAAGCCTGTAAGAATTTCTATCTTATTTTCAATCATTTTTCCGAGGCTTACTTCACGCTTAAATGCTTTGTTTGAAGCCTTCTCGACCACAAAAACGTAGGTCAGATTGTTGATATCATGATTGATACATTCGGCAGGAAGAAGTGTGGCTTGTTGTGCATTGTTCACACCAATTTTTGCTTCAGCAATCATACCGGGGCGAATCACTTGATTGGGGTTGTCAACTTCAATTTTGATGGTAAATGCTCGTGACGTGACATCAGCCGCAGAGCCAACTTCTACTACTTTTCCTGTAAAGGTTCGGTCAAGAGCCGAAATAGTTATTGCTGCCTTTTGGCCAATTTTTATGTATTGAAGTTCACCTTCAGGTATATAAGCCAACACTTTTACCTTACTAATATCTGAAATGACAAAACAAGGAATGCCCGTACCGACAATTTCTCCAACTTCAGTTAGTTTTTTGAGTAAAACCCCACTTATGGGCGAGTAGAGTTTGGTGTCACCTTCATTTTTAGCTTGTAATTGTTGTTGAAGTTTTGCTTGTTGTAGCGTGAAATTTACTTTAGAGAAATCACTTTCAGTAACGCTTCCTTTATCGTGTAAAAGTTTTAAACGATTGAATTCATCTGTCACGGCATTGACCTGAACTTCTGATAATTGTTTCGCAATGTTATAGCTAGTAGGGTCTAAACTGGCCAATATTTGTCCTTTTTTTACTGTTTGCCCTTCTTTAGTTCCGATAAAATTTACTTTACCTGCTACCAAAAAACCTAACCTTACGGTTGTATTGCCTTCAATATTTCCACTGACAGAAATATCATTTTTTACAGAAGTTGTTTTTACTTCTTCTATACTTACTGGAATAGCCGCTTGCTCGACTTTCTCTTTTTTAGATGTTTGTGTTTGATTACAACCAGCGAGCATCAAAATCATACTCGATAGTACATATAGTGCTTGATTCTTCATTTTTTTATTGATTTATAGCGAATTATCTTTTGTTCAGCTTTGATGCTACAAAGTTGGGGGCTTATTTTTTGTGAATTTTTAAGATAGATTAAAAAATGAGCTGAGAATGATTTTTTTGAGAAGCAAAACAAAAACACCCCGATGGTTTGATTCCATCGGGGTGCCGTATTGTATTTTCCAAAGAATATTAGATTTGTCCACGTATCACGCTCAAGGTTTGCTGCGTAATTCCTAGATAAGAGGCAATATGCCCCAGTGGAGCACGTAGTAAGATATTGGGATATTCTTTCAACATGCGTTCGTAACGCTCTTTGGCTGATTGAAACTTAATGGTATGAATAATATCCGAAAATCTTTTCACGGCATCATATAAAAGTAGTTTTTCAACTTCTTTTATTTCGGGAAATTGCTGTAGCTTGTTAAAATCATCGTAGCGAAAAGTGGTAATTGTAGTATTTTCTAATAATTCATACCCATAAATGGCTGGAGCATTATGAAAAATACATTCAATTGGTAAGATAAAAGCGGCTTCCGCTACAAAAGTATGCGTGATGTCTTTGTCATCTTTGGTATAAAATGAGCGGAGTAGTCCTTCTTGTACATAATATACTCGTTGTGAAGTTTCTCCGGGCATAAGCAAAGTATGTCCTTTTGAATACTTTTTGGTTTTGCTATTGTCATGTAGCCACTCAGCAATAGAGTCAGAATAAATGCCTTGTTGTTTGAGGAAAGTCGAAATATCCACTTTATTATTCAGATGATAACTGGCAATAAATGTATGAAAATATTTTTTATTCTGAATCAATAAAAGTTGAACTCATGAAATATCCTGTAATTTGGATAAAAGATGTGCCATTGGTACTGTATATCGGTAGAAGTAATGAAAATTTAGTTTATTAATTTTCATTGCCGTCAGTTTTAACTAACGGCAATGAATCATCAGATACTATTAGTAATTACCCAAAAAAATCTTTATATAATATTCATGATGCCTCATGGTTACAATCTTTTACTGAGCATTGGTCGTTAATTTTTAGCCCTAAAAGAGCAATTTTTAAATTACTTTCCATCAAATATTTGAATCGGGAGTATTCAGCCAAATTAATTTCTATAAGCACTTTGACGAGTAACCATCCATCCTGGATACTGCATTGGGAGTGGGCTTACTGCATCAATTTTCTTTAAATCTTCAGAAGAAAGTTCTATTTTGATTGAAGCTAAATTATCATTGAGTTGGGCAATGGTTTTAGCTCCGATAATCGTACTAGTAATACCTGATTGATGCCTTACCCATGCCAAAGCTATTTGAGCAACAGTGGCTTGATGTGCAGCTGCAATTTCGGCCATTACTTCTACTAAATCATAAGCCTTTTCTTTGTTAATGGGAGGGAAATCAAAATTTATTCTTCTTGAGCCTTCTGCTGCTTGTTCACGTGTATATTTTCCACTTAAAAACCCTCCAGCTAGTGGACTCCACGGGAAAATAGCTAATTTATGATGAGCAGCCATAGATACTAACTCATGTTCAATATCTCTACTAACGGCTGAGTAATAATATTGTAAGCCGATAAATTGATGGAAACCTTTAAGTTTGGCTATTGTTTGTGCTTCCGAAACCATCCAAGCTGGCCAATTACAAATAGCAATATAACGGACTTTACCAGTATTTACTACATCATTCAAGGTTTGTACGATTTGCTCAATCGAAGTCTTTGGGTCAACGCCATGCACATACAAAATATCAATGTAATCTAATTGTAAACGCTTTAAACTTGCTTCTACCGAATTGAAAACATGATAGCGAGAAAGCCCTGTGCTGTTAGGCTTGTCGTCCATTCGAGCTAAAACTTTGGTAGCAATTACCACTTGGTCACGAGGAATTTTCAAATCAATTAGCGACTGACCTAATAATTGTTCTGATTGCCCAAAAGAATACGCATTGGCAGTGTCAATAAAATTAATTCCAGCCTTAATGGCTGCGTCGATGAGTTCGTTTACTTCTTGTTGTTGAAGTTTACCGATGTTATCCCACATCCCAGCGTTTTGGCCTCCAAAAGTCATTGTTCCTAAACAAAGTTCCGAAACCAATAGACCTGTTTCGCCTACATAGTTATATTTCATCTTGTTGAATGTGTTTGAATTTATGTAAAAATGACAAGGTTTTAATTGAATGACAAACGATTAAATTGTCATCTGAAAGCATAACAAAATAATTTGTAAATTTTTCTTGCGATGAAGCATTATTTTATTTTACTTTGAAAAACAAAGTTCTTTTTAATAATTAAAAAACTGTAAAATTATGATAGCTAAAAACAATCGATTGACAATTATTTTCGCCATAGCATCTCTGATTTTATTATTACCATTGGTGGCTATGCAATTTACAAGTGAAGTAAACTGGTCAGTTTTTGATTTTATTGTTGCTGGGGTGCTACTATTTGGTACTGGTGGATTGATTGAATTTTCATTGAGAAAAATTAAAAGTGTAAAGCAACGAGTGTGGATTATTGTCGGAATTTTATTCATCTTGTTTCTTGTATGGGCTGAACTGGCAGTAGGCCTATTTGGGACACCCTTTGCTGGAAACTGATAACCATTTAATATGCGTTATCCTGAATTTTTAAGGCGATAATTTATTGGGAAAATGTTTGTTGTACTTCATGGCCGCTAGTTTCAACTGACGGAATCTAATAAAAATAAATTTGACTTTAGTCAAAGTCCATTGTTTGATTAAAGTCAAATTTGACAGTATAGAACTGTTGGATTCGCCCAAAAGACAGGAGTGATGTTTATTTCAAATAAGGGCTGATTCGTCTTTGTATTTTACTCTTTCTTAGTTATATTCGAGTAAAATTAAATTAAAAAGAAGCACAAATAATGATAAGCATTGCTATTCCAAAACTCCCCTTTATTGAAAAACAACAAACAATTGATTTTTACGTAAATCAACTGGGTTTTTCGCTCATTTCAGATTATGGTGAGTATTTTATCATAAAAAAAGATAATGCTGAGCTTCACTTTTTTTATCACCCACAGCTTAAACCAGCGGCATCACATTTCATGATTTACTTAAGAATTGATAAGGGAATTGATGAATTCTACCAAAATCTTTTATCAAAAAAAGTAAGCATGATTACGCCGCTTGAAACAAAACCGTGGGGGCAAAAAGAGTTTGCTTTGACTGATACTAATAGTACCTTACTTACCTTTGGAGAAAGTAACTAGTAATTCCACCATTATCACTTTGATATGATTTTATAAGGTATAGCTTTCAATAAAGTAAAAGAGATTAAAAAAACTATTTGCCTTTGCTTAAAATTGCAGCAATTTGTCCACTATGATGTGAGTTATGATATAAAATATGACTAAAAATTCTAAATCTACTCACTTTTCCGAAGAATGGAGTCTCTATTTCTTCAAGCCAAAATTGTTCGGGTTTCTCTTCTATCAATTTATTTAGCTTTTCAAAACCCTTATTAATTAACATACTACTTTCATCAGTATTACTGCCTTGTCCATTATCTAATTGCCCCATTGTAGTATTGGCCACTTCGGGTTGTAAGCCAAAAAAGAAGGTAAACATATTGAGGGTTTCAGCAATATGGCGGTAAATAAACCCAACAGAATTCGATGCTGAATTTAATTTCATTTGGGCATTTTCGTTACTTACTTTTTTGAGAGTCACACCATTACTGATTTGACTTTGAAGAAGCATATCGAGCATTAGGTTTTTCATCATATAATTTTTCGCTTTTGTAAATTTTTGATAATGTTACTGAAAATCTTTGAAAGTTTTTATTTCTCCGCAATTATATAGGTATTTAAAGGATTCCCTTTTCATCAAGATGTGAGAGGGATACACTCAAAATAAAGCATATAGAGTAGATGATTGACCATTTATTCTTGCCTAAATCTATTAAAGCCAATGTTCCCATCGAAAACATAAAAATTCTAAAGAGTGAAAGCCAAATATTCTGAAATCTAAGGTTTGATTTGGGTGCCGCAAAAACAGCCCAAATCGTAATGACAATCAGAAATAAAATAATTGCAAAAATCCATTTGGTAAAAGAGGTTTTACCTTGAGAATAACCCCAAAAACCGACGCTAAAAAATAAAACTAATTCTAAGCTAAAAGCGAGGGCATAATTAAAGTATTTGAGAACTTGCATGATTAATAGCTCTAATTAATGGTACAATTCAAAAAAAAATTATCCGAAGGATTTAGATTTAATAATATAAGCTCTTGTCTATCATTATTCTAAAGTCTTCGGATAATTTATATTCTATTTCAACTTAATGCTGTATGCCTGAATTAAAGGTGGATTTTCGGGTGACATTGTGAAACTTACTTCTACTTTTCCTTTCTCACATTCAATTAAAAATTTGCCTCTAAGTGCATTTTCTGGTACAATTTCGTTTATTTTAACTATTTTTCCAACTTTATCAAAGATTCCTTCGGCTTCAGCTTTTAGCAAATCAGGAAAATAATCCATGAAGAAATTTTCGGCGAAAATGCCAGTTTTCTCTGCCCCCTCCCAAGAAGGCAGTAATTTTACTAATTCATTTTGACGTTGTTTCAGAATCGGAGAAACAGGGAATGGAATAGGACTAATACCCGCTTTTTCAATAATGTATGGAACTATCTGATTATTCATCAAGGCGGCACTGCCATAAGTCCCGTTAGTAAACGTCACAATTCCGATACCATATTGTGGTACAATTTTCCAATCAGAGCCAAAACCCGGTAAACCTCCAGAATGCCCAATACTTCTGATTTGGTTACAATTTTGGTCGATTCTTAACCCATAACCATAGAAAGAAACATTATTGCAAGGTTCGCCTGAACCTGTAAAACCACGGTTATTCATGCTCCCAAAATTGGCTGGGAAATGCATTTCTTTCAAAGAACTTTTCTTCAAAATAGGAGAGTTAGGTGCGTTTACTTGGTAAGCCTTTTGGTGAAAGACCATGTATTTGGAAAAGTCTTCGATAGAAGTAAGAATACCGCCCATGATTCCGTAAGCACCATCGCCTTCAAATGGCTGTTCAATGTATTGCTCACGCAACCAACGGTAGCCCCTAACAAGTTGATTATCTGGTACTTTGGTGTAATCCCAATAAGTATTATTCATGCCAAGAGGCTTCCAAATTTTGTTAATGATATAGCTTTGGTAGCTTTGTCCCGATACGTTTTTAATGATTTGTCCCAACATCGCAAAGCCCATATTGCTATATTCATAAGCAATTCCAGGTTCGTTGGAGAATGAAATTCCCTTCTTAAACATTTTCAACATTTCTGCTTCGGTGATACCCAACTGGCGATCACCCCAAGGATTGTCTTCAGGAAAACCCGCTGCGTGCGTAAGCAAATGACGCACTGTAATATCGGGCGAATCGGCTGAATATTTTTGCCCTCTTAATTCGGGAATGTATTTCCAAACGGGGTCGTCGAGTTTTAGTTTACCAGCATCTCTTAATTGTAGAATTGCCACCGATGCAAAACTTTTCGACATCGAGGCAATACGATAAACTGATTGATTATCAGCTATTTTATTTGTTTTGTAATTAACCGTACCACGATTGCTCTGATGCACAATTTTGCCATCAACTAAAACTGCATACGATACACTCGATAAATGATTTTGTGTTCGGAATGCTTCAAATTTGGCATCTAATTCTGGTACAATTGCCTTGATTTTATCTTCGTTACTTTGGGCAAAGAGATTTTGGCTGAGTAGTAAGAAAAAGATTAGTTTTTTCATGTTTTGGTTGATGAGGGGTTTGGTTATTACAAAAATAGGGAAAAGGTTTATTTTATTTAGATTCTTCTCTAATCGAAAGTATTAAATTTTATTCCGTAGTTAATCGCCTAGGCTAATAAATAACCTTTTTTTAGATGTACTTGATTGAAGTTCTTTCGGTATTACTTCAAAATCAAAAATATTATATGCCCAATTATATATTACCAAAAAATAGCTAAAAAACATTAAATTACTTCTCTATTTCATTACTAGACTATATTATCACAAATTCATTTCCCCTTTAATAAAAATCTATTTTTCAAATGTTGTAATATTGCAAAAAAATCAACCAATAGAACAATGAAAAATAGAATCCTTTCTCTAATTATCGTATCAATTTTGTTCAACCTATCCTTATCTGCTCAGAAAAAATGGGGTGGTATGACGCTCTACACTGTTAGAACTGAAATGGGTAAAGACCCTAAAGCTACGCTTAAAGCGGTTGCTGATTTAGGTTATAAATACATTGAGGCAGTAGATTATAACAATGGAAAGTTTTATGGAATGACGCCTGATGAGTTTAAATCATATACTAAAAGTATTGGTTTACAGCCAATTAGTATTCACATGGGTGGTATGAATACCAAAGATGCTGATAAGCAGATTGCTGATGTAAAAGCAGCGGGCTTTAAATATTTCATTGCCCCAGTTCCGCCAATGGGTATGTTTAAATTCGACCCTAAAACAAGGTCTTTGTCAATGACTGAAGATGTTGACCGTTTAGTTGGTGTTTTAGATACTATTTCACGTAAAGCAACGGCTGCAGGTCTAGAGTTTCTATACCATAATCATGCTTTTGAATTTGAAAAGAATAGTAAAGGTATTGTGCCGATTGATTATTTATTGGAGAAACTTGACCCTAAATATGTTAATTTCCAAATGGATTTGTATTGGGTTACAAAAGCAGGTGTTGACCCAGTGGCTTATTTCCAAAAGCACCCAGGTCGTTTTAAAATATGGCACGTAAAAGACATGGACGACCAAGGACGTTTTGCTCCAGTAGGCAAAGGTACTATTGATTTTGGTAGAATTTTGAAAAACAAAAAGCTATCAGGCATGAAGTATTATATTGTTGAGCAAGACCAAGTTTTTGACGGAATGACACCAATGGAAGCCATTAAGACAAGTAAAGAAGGATTAACAAAATTTGGCTTTAATTAATCTTTAACACAAGATAAAAAAGCTCGGTAAAGATATGTTCTTTACCGAGCTTTTTTATTATCAATAAAGTGAGTGATTAATATGCTCCGTAGGAGAGTTATATATTGGTAGAAAAGATTATTTCTCCTCTTCTTTTGAACCCCGAGGGGGTGAAATATTTCACTCGGGGTTCAATTATGAGACTGCTTATTTTTTATGCCTGTGGCCGATTGTTAAATATTTAACTATGGTGAGGACATGTTTTATTCAATTATTATAACCATTTTTTACTTCTCAAAATCTGTTTCGAGCAGTTCTTTTTCGCTAAATAATCCACCACTTGTTGGCTTTTTATCTCTCAGTTTTTTGATATCACTTGCTGAAATATTTTTAAAATCTTTAGCAAAAGCATTTTGAGTATAGCGAATGATATCGGCTATATCAGAGTCAGAAAGTGTATTGTTATTTGCTAAACCTGGCATTTCATTATTGAGTTGGTATTGCTTGCCATTGACGGTAATTGGGCCACTCAAACCATGTAAAATGATGGAAGCAAGTCTTTTCATCGAACCATTGATATACTCAGAATCTTTCAACGGTGGTGCCAAATCCTGAATCCCTTTACCATCAGCACCATGACAAGTCGCACAAATACTTCTGAATAATTTTAAGCCATTGGTGCGGTCATCAACTACATTTTTTTCTCTCACAAAAATCGGATTCATCTCTTTTTTCTGACGATTATTAATAGCCAAAGTTAAATTATTCTTTAGCATCGCAGCAGGGTTCTGGCTAGCAACGTATTGTTCTTCTTTTCCTTCTAAACTACTTACAATCGCTTCTTGGAAAATGCGTTTATCGGCATATTTCTTTTCAACTTGGGCAAGTATTGGCAAGAAACCATTATTATCTACTTTTATCCAAGCGTTTAAGGCAAGAGCTAAATAAAGGTCTATGGTTTCGTTGTTTTGAGCAAATAACTGAGAGCTAATATCCTTCATTTTAGGAGATAAAGGTGCAGCAGCAAAATGTTCTGAAAGAACCAAGGCATGAGCAAGAATATCTGCTTGCTTGGTTTGAGTCATCAAATCACTAAGGAGTCCAAATGTCAATGAATTTAGTCCCTCTAAAGTATAAAGTGCATGAATTGCCGCCAACTCGTTATTACCTTTAGCAAGAGCAATTAAATCTTTAACAATCGTTTTATCATTCTTGCTAATTAAAATCTGTTGGCTTCTGTCTCTCAACCAACCATTTGGACTGCTCAATAATGCTACTAAATCTTTGGTAGTGGCTTTTGATAAATCTGGAATTGGATTGGTTTTAGTAGTTTTGCTTACAACTTTCAGAATTCGACCAGCATTTTGTAAAGTATCCAATTTTTTATTGGCCAATTGCTCCGTAAGATAGTGCGAAATATAAGCTTTATGTTGAATGATACCTCGGTGCATATCAACGATATACATAGCTCCATCTGGCCCATTGAATAAATTAACTGGGCGAAAACCTTCATCAGTTGAGGCAATGAATTCTTTTCCTTCTACTGCTTGTTTGGCTGAAGTTTGTAGCGAGCTAAAATTCAGATAATTACGTTTAATGAGGTTTGCTTCTGGCACGCAAACAAAAGCATTTTGATTATAATCGCTCGGGAAAGCTCCGCCACGATACACCAATGGCCCACATGAAGCCGTTACTTCTTTCAAATAACCATTTTCATCTAAAACACCTTTCTGATAGCCTCTATTCACAGAGGTTTGATGAATCGGAAACACACGATTATTGGCAATTTTTTGTCCTTCGGCAAAGGTTGGTTTGAAATACTTATTTCTAATAACCTTGTTCGGTAAAACGAAATCACTTTGTAGTTGAACACTGTTGTTGTTATAATAAAGTCGTCCGAAATTATCTTTCGTGATACCCCATTGTCCACGATAAGTGGTGGCTTCTTTTATCCATTTACCATTTTTTAATTGATACCTAAAATTATAATTTGCATTATAAATCCAGTTGTCAATATTCATCATTAAGCCATTTGAAGTATGCTCCACGTTACCACCTTCTGCGTAAGTTGGGTCAACGAGTGTTTTCTTGCCTGGTTTATCATTTTTAATCTCAACAAACCAAAGTTTTCCAGCATCTACATATAGCAAACCACCATATACATGAGCGAGGGCACGAGGCAAAACTAATTTGTTTAAAAACACTTTTGAGTGGTCAATTACCCCATCTTTATCTAAATCTTCTAAAATAGAAATTCTCCCAGTAGGTTCATCCTCGCCAATACCTTCAAGATTTGGCATATATCCAATCATTTCTACTGTCCAGATTCGACCTTTGTTATCAAAGTCAATACTTACAGGAGCTTTCAAAAATGATTCAGATGCGATTAACTTTAACTCGAAACCGTCTTCGATTTTATACTTTTCGAGTGAAACTTTAGGTTCCTCAAAAGCAAGAAACTTAAAGCCAAAAACAAAAACAGAAAGGGTTAATAAAGCAATAAAAGCTACTCTAAATGGCACTGTTCTAGTCATGATTGTTAAGGTTGTTATTTTTTACACTCTCAATATTTATAAATTAAAAATGAGAGATAATTGTTTATAAAGAATTATCAAAATTACCTAATTATTTTTGTTGCTAAAAATCTGATTAGCATATTGTTTGGTTAAATTTTAATTATTAATCCTATTTGTTTCCAATAAACAATTTAGAGGATACAGAAGTGAGAAAATTAAAGAAAGATTTATGGAAAGGTTGGGTTGAATAATATTAAAGTTGAAGAGGTCTCAGTGGTGGGAGTTCATAGCTCCCAATGGGACTTGGAAAGAAGAGGCTTTCAATATTCCCTATCGATATTTAATCCCTAACGGGATATTTTGGCATTATTTTGCTCTATTAATTTCTCCAAAATATTAAATAAGCCCCAATGATGTGCTTAAATAGCAGCAAGAAATCAAGCGTTTCTAAATAGATTTTGATAAATTGCCCCAAAATTCTATTTGACCTTCGATGAAAAAATATTTTCTTTTTGCCTTAATAATCCTTGCATTAGCTTCGGCTCAAGCTCAACAAAAAACTTATTGTAACCCAATCAATGTAGATTATGGTTACACACCCATTCCAAATTTTAGTGAGTGGGGGCGTCACCGTGCCACTGCCGACCCTGTAATCGTCAATTTTAAAGGCGATTATTATATGTTCAGCACAAACCAGTGGGGTTATTGGCATAGTCCAGACATGTTGAATTGGACTTTTCACTCAAAAAAATTCCTTCGCCCCAAAAACAAAGTTTATGATGAACTTTGTGCCCCAGCCGTGGGTATTATCGGTGATACAATGGTAGTTTTTGGCTCGACCTACACCAGCGAATTTACGATTTGGATGAGTACGAACCCAAAAGCCAATGAGTGGACTGCCTTAGTTGATGACTTTGAAATTGGGGGCTGGGACCCTGCCTTTTTTACCGATGACGATGACAAGTTTTATATGTACAACGGAAGCAGCAATCGTTATCCACTTTATGGTATCGAATTAGACCGTAAGACCATGAAACCAAAGGGTTTTCGTAGAGAAATGTATATGCTTGAATCTTGGAGATATGGTTGGCAGCGTTTTGGCGAGTACATGGACGATACATTTTTGGATGGTTTTATTGAAGGAGCAACCGTAAACAAACATAATGGTAAGTATTATTTACAATACGGAGCTCCTGGAACAGAAATGAGTGGCTATGCCGATGGCGTTTTGGTTGGAAAAACACCGCTTGGTCCTTGGGAAGCACAACCTGACCCTTTGAGTATGAAACTCGGAGGCTTTGCTCGTGGGGCAGGGCATGGAGCATCGTTTCAAGATAATCAGAAAAACTGGTGGCATGTTTCTACGATTCAGCTTTCAACTAAAAATAATTTCGAACGCCGCATAGGAATTTGGCCAGCGGGTTTCGATAAAGATGATGTGATGTGGTGCAATACTGCCTTTGGCGATTACCCGCATTATATTCCTTCTTCGGGTTTAGATATTAAAAAGACCTTTACTGGTTGGATGTTGCTCAATTACAATAAACCCGTTGAGGTTTCTTCTACCTTGGGTGGGTATTTACCTAACAATGCTGTTGACGAAAGCATGAAAACATATTGGTCGGCTGAAACAGGTAAAGCAGGAGAATGGATAAAAACCGATTTGGGGAAGTTGTCAACCGTCAATGCAATTCAGATAAACTATGCTGACCAAGATGCAGATTCTTCTTTTCTAGGAAAACAAGTCAATATCAAGCATCAATACAAACTTTTGTCGAGTGTAGATGGCAAAAAATGGACGATTTTGGTCGATAAATCAAATAACCAAACTGATATTCCACATGAATATGTTGAACTTTCACAGCCGATTCAAACTCGCTATATCAAACTCGAAAACGTATCAATGCCAACGGGTAAATTTGCTATCAGTGGCCTAAGAGTTTTTGGCAATGGCAATGGAACAAAACCTGATGCTGTTAAAGATTTTATGGTACTAAGAACCGAAAAAGATAAACGCAGTGCGTGGATACGTTGGCGACCAGAGAACAAAGCTTATGCTTATAATATTTATTACGGAACCGCTCCCGATAAACTCTATAATTGTATCATGGTGCATAACGCCAACGAATATTGGTTTAGAGGAATGGATAAATTGAGTACTTATTACTACACTATTGAGGCTATTAACGAAAACGGTGTTTCTGAAAGAAGTAAGGTTTTAGAAGTGAAGTAAATGAGTTACGCAGAACAAGTATGACACACCTCATTTGAGGATTTTTTAACTAAATTACGGAAAAAGGGGTGTCACACTTCGTCTGTATTGAACTATTCGCCCAATGAAATTTGATATATACATACCTTCTGAGCGTCTGAAACCCTATATTAAGCAATTGGTGGTTTCAGAGAATGCGAATGAAAGTATGTATAAAGTTTTTCCCTCTACAAGCCTCGTAATCGGATTCCAGTATCGGGGTCATTTGATAAATATTATCAATAATTCAGAACATACTCTGGCAACTGCAGGTATAACAGGGCTTACTGATTCTTACAAAATATTCAAAAACTCGGCAGGAGTTGGTACTGTTCTGGTCTATTTTACCGAAGTAGGTTTGGCCTATTTTTCTTCTTTACCTGTCAATGAATTATTCAACCAGAGTGTTTCGCTAGAAAATTTATTCGATAAATACAAAATTCAAGAAACTGAAGAAAAACTGGCGTCTGCTAACAGCGACCAACAAAGAATCAATCTCGTTGAGCATTTTTTACTTTCACAACTCAAAGAAATTGAAAATGATAAATTAATTGTGGCTGCCGTTAGAATGATTTATGAATCGAATGGTAATATTAGAATCCGTGAACTGAATGATAAATTATGCATTAGTCAGAGTCCATTTGAGAAAAGGTTTCGGAAATTAGTTGGTACTACGCCTAAAAAATTTGCTACAATTGTACGTTTTAATAATATCCTGAGTAAAATAGACCAAACAAAGTCATTAACCGAAATTTGCTACGAGTATAACTATTTCGACCAAGCACATTTTATTAAAGACTTCAAAAAGTTTACGGGAGATACTCCCGAATATTTTAAAACTCAAACGTAGAAAAACGATTTTTTACAATCACCTCCCCAAACATTGTTAGAACTTTGTCACATCAAACAAAATTTCAAGACAATGTTTACATTAGAACAAATCAAAACAGCTCATGCAAAAGTAAAATCTGGGGCAGATTTTCCAGCTTATATTCAAGAAATCAAGGCTTTTGGCGTAACTTATTATGAAGCCTTCGTTGCTGACGGACGCATTGTTTATTTCGGAGAAAACAATTTTCAAATTACCGCTCCTGCTAAATATGAACCATTATTGCTTGCAGATGTTTGCAATGCAGAACAATTTAAGGCCGACCTTTTAGCTCATCAGCAAGGGCAAACAAATTACCAGACATTCTGTAATGATTGTGCCAAGTCAGGCATAGAAAAATGGGCAGTTTGCTTTGAAAAAATGACTTGTACTTATTTCGATAAAGCCAATCATGAGATTTTAATCGAACAGATTCCATCTAAATAAAAAACAGAAGCTGTAATTTTATCAAACGAGGCTTTGTTGAAGCTATTTTCTATATTTTAGTTAATAGTGTTAGATTTTTTTGTATTTTGCTAAGTAACTTTTTCTAAAATTATACGTGAATGAAAAAAACATCTAACTTTCAATCCTATTTTTTAATCTTATTGATGCTTTATGGTTCAGCTTTCGCACAAGGAACCAAAAAACGTCCCCCAATCATTGATGTACACGTACACGCAATGAAAGCCAATCCCAATTTTGCAAATGACCTTTGTCCTTGGTTTTTGAAAAATATGCCAGGAGGTGACCCCAAACAACCTACACCATCTTTTTTGAATGGCGATTGCCCCGACCCACTAAAAGCCGCTAAATCAGATAAAGAAATGCAAGATGCTTTGTTGGGTACAGCCGAACGCCTCAATGTAATAATGGTAGCGAGTGGTGATGCCGAAATTTTGCATAAATGGCATAAAGCAGCTCCTAATCGAATTATACCTTCTTTGGGTGTGAGTAGTGGTAAGGAAATGACTGTAAAAGCATTTGAAGATTCTCTTTCAGGAGGTTTTTATAAAGTAATGGGCGAGGTTGCCCCGCAGTATCAAGGAATGTCGCCGAGCGATATGACTCTCGATGAATACTTCGGAGTAGCAGAAAAACTAGGTGTCCCTGTCGGAATTCACATGGGTACTGGCGGAAATGGCATGGCTAATATTACTTCCCCAAAATACCGAGCATCATTGGGTCGTCCGTTTTTGTTAGAAGATATGCTGGCACGCCATCCGAAATTAAAAATTTGGGTGATGCATGCAGGTTATCCAATGATTGACGAAATGATAGCTCTAATGGGAGCCAATGCTTATGTATATGTTGACCTCGCTGGTTTTATTTGGAGTTATCCATTAGAAGAAGTACATGCCTACATGAAACGATTGATTCAAGCTGGTTTTGGGAAAAGAATCATGTACGGAACCGATTTGATGGTTTGGCCAAAATTACTCGAAACGTCTATCGGGGTTATTGAAAGTGCCAATTATCTTTCAGAAGACCAAAAACGTGATATTTTCTTTAATAATGCAGTTAGGTTCTTTAATTTAGATGAATCAAAGTTCAAATAAATGAAACAGGGGCAAAAAGCCCCTGTTTCATTTATAATTCCTTGATTTTTATATTTCGAAATGCCACACCTTTCGACCATTCTTGTAAAGCAATATGCCCCGAAGTACTCTTTCCGAATAAAGGGAAGTACTTAAATCCACTATTGTCTACTTTATTTTTCCATGATTCAGAGTTAAAATCTTGTTTAGCAGTTAGTTGGCCATTCAAATAAAATTCGATTGCTCCATTTTTCTGTATAATTCTCGATTCATTCCATTGACCAACAGGTTTGGGCTGTATTTTATTGATTTGGGGCATAAAACCATACAAGCAAGCTGCCCATTTAGTTGAATCTTTTAAATAATCAGCTCCAATGTTTTCGTGCTCAAGGAGTTGATATTCTGGTCCTGAAGCCCATGCTGTTGGTACTGTATCTTGCTCAATAACATTGATAAATACACCGCTATTTCCTGCTTTAGAAATTTTCCAATCGAATTTTAGCTCGTAATTTTGATAAGATTTATCCGAAATTAAATCGCCGTGCTCTACTCCAACAGAATCAGTATTACAATAAAGTTCACCGTTTTTTACCATCCAAGTTGAAGCAATTTTTCCTTTATTATATAAATGCCATCCATTAGTAGTTTGACCATCAAAAAGTAACTGCCAATTTTCTGATTTTTCTTTATCACTCAATTGATTATCAGCGGTTTGCTTTTCTTGGCAGGCCATTACTATACCCAAAGAAATAGTTAAAAAGAGGATTTTTTTCATAGAATTTGTCTTTGTAAAAGGTTGAACTTAATTATTCAAAAATAGATAAAAAATATATAATTGCCTCTTATTGGTAGCTCTCTTTGCTTTTAAACCAAAAGTTTTCATCTATTGAATATAGAAGAGTAGGGTGGATTTTTTGAAAAATTGACATATTCTATTAAAAAATAATACAGAAAAAAGAATATTTAGATTCTATGAACATCAACGAACTTTGTGGGTTTGTACATTGTATGTATAGACATAAAAGACTAAAGAAGATTAAAAAATGAGCTTAATTGATAACATGCAATGGAGATACGCCACTAAGAAAATGAATGGCGAGAAAGTATCTCAAGAAAAACTAGATATTATTTTAAAGGCAGCAAGTCTTGCCCCAACCTCTTCGGGCTTACAACCTTTTGAAATATTTGTGATTAGCAATAAAGAATTATTGTCACAAATTCAGCCAATTGCATTTGGTCAGAGCCAAATTGTTGATTGTTCGCATTTATTGGTTTTTGCTGCTTGGGATAATTACACAGAAGAACGTGTAAATCAAAGATTTGACTTTATGAATTCTGAGAGAGGATTACCTTTGAGTACGACAGATGCGTATAAAAGTAATCTTTTAGGTATGTATTTACCACGTGACCCACAAGTAAATTTTGAACACACTGCCCGTCAATCGTATATTGCTATGACAGCTGCACTTTTGGCAGCGGCAGAGGAGAAAGTAGATGCAACTCCAATGGAAGGTTTCAATCCTGTTGCTTTAGATGAACTATTGAATTTGAAAGAAAAAGGTTTGAGAAGCACAGTTTTACTACCTTTAGGCTATCGTGATGAAGCCAATGACTGGTTAGTAAATCTGAAAAAAGTACGTATTCCAAACGAATCGCTATTTACTTTCATTTACTAATTTCGAAGTCAAATAGATAGTTGATAAAAACGACCGAACTAAGGTCGTTTTTATTTTTTACAACACACTTATAAATGAGTCATTGCTAATAGGATTTAAGATTTCTAAGAAAATCTACTTTATTTTAAAATAATATTTTTTTACTTCGATTTACTTAGCTCTGAATGCCTTGATGTATTCGGCAGTATCAAGCATGGTTTCAATCATTATATCCTTTTGATTTTCTTTGAGGTACTTTAAAAATTTACGGTGCTCTTCAATTTTTACATCTAAACCATTTCCACCACCAACACCGTGAAACAAAACAACTAATAAAGCATTGTTGGTCTTGGCTTTTTCTGCCCACTCAATCATTTGCTCGGCAGTATGGTTATTGACAACGAAGCAATCTACATCATAAAGATTGATTTTATCAATGGTGTGCATTTCATCTCTAACCGCACGGGCCGCTACAAAATCAGCTTTCATGTCATCCATGAAATTCTTATCGCCGATTTTCATATCTCCACAAGTAAAAGCAAAAGTACGCTTTTTTTGTCCATCTAAAGCCTCCAAAAACACATTTGTCATCCTTACTTCATTGAGCATTCGTTGGTAAGTATACTGGCTCATGTCTTGTTCGCCTTTAACCCAATTTCGGCCTGGTAAATTTCCTAAACAAGGATGATAAAGTGTATGATTACCCAACTCGTGCCCACGTTTAGCTAAAGCTCGCCATTCATTGAGTCGAGTTTTACAAGCATCCGAAAAAGCCGTTAGGTAAAAAGAAGCTTTTAGTCCCAAAGAATCGAGCACTGGAACAGCATTGTCTAAATGTTGATGTATGGCATCGTCGTAGGTGATTACTACGGCACATTTCTTTCCTTTCCAAGTAGTATTTGATTGAGCTTTGACCGAAAAAATGAAGCATGAAAGTATGAGGAATAAGTATATTTTTTTCATTGAAATTATAAAAAGTAGTGATTTTATTGTTTTTTATAGGCTAATACACGATTTGCCCACGGAATAAAATATTTAAAATTAGGAGCATCAGTATGCCCTCCATCATGCTGACGCCAAGCTAATTCTCCATCAAGCATATCGGTGTTTACAGGAGGCATTTTTTCTTTCGTGTAATCATTGCTTACGCCCAAATCCTTTGCCCCAAGTAATTTAAAAACACTACCAGCGGCAATGGTTGCCATATAACTACCCTTTTGGTCAAGCCATTTGGCATCACCTTTTTCGGGTATTCCATAACTAATAAAGGTTGGGCGTGGGGCACATAGAGCAATTAATTGATGCGAATCTACAGGTAAATCACAACCAGTTTTCGAACCAAAACTTGCTTCTGAAGCTCCGTATTTCATGTAATTGCCAGCCATCCAATAATATTCTCCTCCAGTTAGACTCTCGACGGCCTCACCAAAAACTCTTCTATGAAGTGTTGTTCCACCTTTACCCGACGAACCAATTAAACCTATGGCAAATCTTGGTTCAAAAGCCAATGTCACCAATGCAGCTTTTCCGTATCGCGAAACACCCTCAATTCCCACACGTTTAGCATCAACTAAGGGTTCAGTTTCTAAATAATCAAGCCCCCGAGCCGCCCCCCAAGCCCAAGCACGTAGGGCTCCCCAGTCGTCGGGTTTGCGTGGTTGACCTTTATTCACTAAACCAATAATTCCACGGGTAATACCTGCTCCATTATCAGCCTGAATACTTGCGGGGTCAATGGTGGCATAACCCCAACCAGCCGCCAATAATTGTTCGGTTGGGAGGTCGCTTGGAGGAGCAAAAAAGTTTGGCCCAGGCAAGCGAGTAATGGGTTGATAAGCAGGATATTGGTCAAATATGGCTTTCAGAGAAGGGTCTTGTTTAATCATCATTTCTTTGAAAGCATGATTGATTTTTTCCATATGTTCGGGCGAAGGCTGTGCTGGTGAAGGAAACGATGGACGGCCAAACATCATTAAAACTGGAACTGGACCTTTCACATTGCTCGGTATAACAACCATCATATTTATATCTACGTTGATGAGTGGATAGTCACTGTTATCTACGTGTCCGATTACTTGTTTGGCAATGACGGGAATTCGCCCTACAAACTCTTTGTCAGTAATTTTTACAGTCCATTTTATGTTGGGAATTTGTTTGGGTAAACGCCCATATACTTCTCGCTCAATATCTTCAATGAGTTCTGGGCGGCGTTTATTCCACCATATTTCAGGAGTGCTAACTTTGCTTCCATTTTTCAGCGTCAGTACATCGGGTAGCTGTGGACAAGGATTGGCCAAGGATTCATCATAATTAGCATGATTTGGTGCTGATTCATTGCCACTTGGGCCTGGTCTAAGCGACTTTATTCCTAAAAGTTGCATCATGTGGTCGTGATCTTGTTGGTCAGTAAATACAACAGGTTTAGGAAATTTGCTACTATCAATTTTGGAGGTTTGGGCCGAAGTTAGACCCGAAATGCCCAAAGAAAGACATAGTAAAATTGTAGCGTTAAGTTTCATTTTATAATTGAATAGAGAATAGATAGATGATAAAATTAGTAGATAAAAATCAATACATGTCAAATTGACAAATATTTTTTTAATGAATAATGTAGAATGTAAAATGGATAATTTGATTTAGTTGGGTTGAAACAACTGGAAATATAATATTTATTAAGCGACAATTTCGGCTAGGTTGTTCATTAGCTCAGCTAAATTCTGTTTGAGAGTAGAATCAATGATTTCTCCTTCATTATTAAATTTTCCTTTGATTCCTGAAATTAGTAAAGTGGTACTTAAATCGAATTTTGCAGAGAGGGTTTGCATAATGAGTATCAATTCAGCGTGCCCTTTTTGTCCATCTGCTGAGGCTGTCATTAATACAGTTGGTTTCTCAGAGAAAATAGTAGTAGAAACAGACCATTCAAGTGCATTTTTTAAGCCACTCGGAATACTAAAAATATACTCCGGCGTACAGATAATCACGGCATCTGCTTGCTGAATATATTGCCGAAAATTTTGTATTTCAATGGGTGGATTTTCAGCCGACGAGAGTATGGGGTCAAAGTGTGGAAGTGTTTTTAAATCAATTAGAGGCAAGAAATGGAAAGCATCTTTACTGATTTCTTGTAAATATTTTACTAATTGATGATTAGAAGAATTGGCAATAGCACTTCCTACAATTACAAAAACACTTTTCTTTTGCGTCATTGTGCGGGAATTAGGTCGTAAAATATTTAATTGTTTGAAAAACAGACGTAAGAATAATAATGGCTAATACGATATAACGAAAGGCGGTTTCGGAGGTGTATTTTAAAATGACTTTACCTAAATAACTTCCCAAAATACTGATACCAATCAAAAAGGGTATCAATAATAAAAATTCTTTCTTGAAATAACCATTGCTTACATATACAAATGCTCGGCTACTATCTACACCTAAATCAATCAATGCAGAAGTAGCTATAAAGATGTCTTTGGGTAATTGAAAAGCCGCCAAGGTAATTCCTCTAATTGCTCCGCCAGTGCCCAAAAGACCGGCTAAAAGCCCAGAAGCCACACCCCCAATATAAAGATTAGTATCAGTTTGTTGGATGGTTTTATTGAAGTTATACATGAGATACAAAGATAAAATTACCAATGCAATATTCATGAATAATTCTAATGGTTTGGTTGGTATAAAGGTAGTGAGCCAAGCACCAATAATTACGAAAATAACCGCTGGGATGCCTAATTTTAAAGCAATATCTTTGTTGATTCCTTTTCTGAATATGGCAATTTTTGAAAGATTGCTGAAAACATGAAATACTGCGGTGATGCCTAAAACAGTTTTGAAATCAAAAAATAGAGAAGCAATAGGCACAAACAAAATTGAAGATCCAAAACCTGACACAGTTCCGATGATTTCGGAAATGAGAGCGAGTATAACAAACAAGTAATATTTTTCTGTCATGTTTTGATTGTAGTTAAAATGATAATTTATTGTTTTTTAGCCTAAACTAATGATTTGTTTTAGAAAATATTCTCATCTTTTATCGTTTAAGTGAATAGAAAATAAAACTAGAAGGTGTAGTAAAAAAGAGGTTTGGAAAAAAGAGCTGAGAAAGCAAATTATTAATAAAACGAGTTTTTCTAAAAATCTTTGAAAACTCCATTTTTTAATTAGTTGCTATGTTTAGTTTGGTATTAACTCAATCAACATTCTTTCGGGCTTTACCTTCGCCTCTTTTCGATTAGTTTTCCATACTGGATTTTCTCCAATTCCTTGCACGGTTGAGTTACTTCTAAATATGTCACCAGCATCGAATGTGTAATATGCTATATTGTGTAAAACTTGAGCAATATCGTTGGGTTGATAATTCTTGAATCTACATTCAAAATCAGGTAGACCGAAGGCATGTAAACCAACGGTATCCATTAAGAAACCGCCATCACCATCTGAAACATTATACATTCGAACATTCATTGAACCATATAAAAATGCTCCTTGTTCACCTTCGCACAAATCAAGGAATGCCCCTGGATTGATTAGTTTATCACTATTTCTAAAATAAATGGCTGTTGGTTGAGTGGCATTTACCACCGATAAAACAAATTTTTGAAAATATTCAAGTCTTTTTTGATAGTTTAGGCCTCTCGACATAAAATCAAAAAGGTTGATTTCAACAGTAGATTTTTTCAGACTTTCTTCTGCTTCTTCCCAATCCCATGCCTGACGTAGTGTACTGGTAAATCGCTCAAAATTAATAGCTCCCTCTGATATCATGATATTTCCTTGTGCAGGAACTTCACCTTCCTCAAAATTAACTGTGTATTCTGGAAAATAGAACGATAAGCTTTTCTCATTTTCTGATGATTTGACCGTAGAAAACCTTTTATTCAATTCCGCCAAAATATCTTCTTTACTAACGCTTGGTTGGTTTTCGTAAAATAAGCTTACGAATTGCATCTGTGGCTCATTTGGCGAGAATGTTGGTTGTGATTGTGGTTCTGATGTTGTATTTTTCTTTTTAAACAAATCAAATAATCCCATAATATTTGTGTTTTTGTTTCAATAATTGATTCTTTGTGATTTTACTATTCACTTCTTTTCTTAACACTTAAATTCCACATTGAAAGCCCTACGAGTATTACATAAATGATAGAAATACCATAAGAAAGAATAATAAAAAAATCGAGGTAATTGATACTTTTTTGAAAGAAATTCTTATAAAATAATACTAAAATACTTCCTAAATAAGCATAATAATCGGCAAAAGTAATCAAGAAGCCCACAGTTCCCGACTTTTTGAAAGCAGCAATCATTCGCTCGAAATATAAACTATTACACATGGCATAGGCCATATAAACTCCTAAACCGAGCGTAGTGAGCCAAGCAACTGGAGAAAGGAAATGTTGCTCAAAAAGAAACGTACTAATACCTATTAATAGACCACCTGCCAACATTAAAATCTGAATAATAATGAAAGCTTTGTAGTTATTATGTACCCAACGCATGGCGGCCATCATGAGCAATACTGTAATTGCAATTGGTGTCTCTGTTTGTGTAAAAATAGCTGAATTATTGCCATATCCCAGTAGTTTCCAAATTTCTGGAGTAAAGTTATCTCTGAATTCACGAAAGGTAGTGAGCAATACATAGGAAATAACAAAGATACCCAAACTCAAAGCAAACTCTGCTATAAATGCCTTACGGTCGGCTTTTTGCATGGGTTTGCGTTCAGTTCGATTTTGTTTATCAGCTTCAGTTGGAGGGGGAATTTGTCCCATAAGCCACGTACAAATGCCAAAAGGTATAATCATAATGGCACAAGCAACAAAGGGCATCCAAAACTGACTTACTTGGAGTGTAGTCATTACCCATTTTCCAATACTTTTTGCAAAACCTGAGCCCATGATAAATGATGCCGTAAGTACAGCTACCAATAAATCGGTATTTCGGCGGCCTTCTAAAAACCCTAAAATTGTTCCATAGACCATCCCCAGTGGTAGGCTTGCCAAAAAGATAAATACCAAATTGAATGGAGCAGGTGTAAGAGCAAAAAATAAATAACAAACCCATGATAGGGCTATCATGATGAGTAAATTTCGAGAGCGATGTTCGGGCAACATTTCCGAAACATATTTTATCCCCAAACCCTTTGATACGGCAAATCCTAAAACTTGTGCTGTGATAATTAGAATTTTAAAATTTATTCCCCAAAAAATGAGTTCATCGTAAGTTGCGGCGGTGTAGGCTCGCCTAAAAGGATAGAAGCATAAATAGGTAAAAAAAGCAGTTATCGAAGCAAAAAGAGTTAAGTTAAAGGGACTTCGAGCTATTATTGCATTCAGTTTAGGGGGCATAATTTAGCTTAAGGGTTGAAGATGAATAGTCAAAGATAGTTTTTTACTTGAAAATCAGCCTTCTATTCTTTAAGTAAATTATAATTTTTAGCATTTTAACATTTTTTAACGCCTTTCTACGAATTATTTCGTAATAAGATTTGGAAGTACGAATGTTTTCGTATTATATTTGCTACGAAATTATTCGTAAATAATAAAAGATGGAAAATTCAGCACTAATAAAACCCACCGAATCTGAGTTGGAGATTTTGCAGATTTTGTGGCAATTGGGCAAAGGCACGGTTAGGCAAGTAAATGATGAACTCTCTAAAACTAGAGAAGTAGGTTATACGACAACGCTCAAATTGATGCAAATTATGCACGATAAGCACATAGTAAACCGAACCGAAGAAGGGCGTTATCATCTCTACGAAGCAGCTATCGGCGAAGAAGAAACTCAACAACTTTTACTCGATAAATTTGTTGACGCTACTTTCAGAGGTTCTGCCATGAAATTGGTTATGCAAGCACTTGGCCACCAAGAAGTAAGCCTTGACGAGCTCGACGAGATTAAGAAACTCATCGCCCAAAAAGAACAAAATTTGGGTAACTAAGTCTATTACAAAATACAAATTATGAAAAACAAAAATTATGAAAAAGCTAACAGAAATTATTGATTACAACACAAGTTCGGCTTTGGGCTGGACGCTTATTCACTCAATTTGGCAGGGATTTGCCATTTTGCTGGTATTTGGTATTCTTTACTATTTTTTCAAACCATCTACTACTCGTTATAGACTTGGTATTGGAGCATTATGTGTACAATTCTTAGCGGCGATAATTACTTTTTTTACCATTTATGAACCTAATGTTCCAGTTGAATTAGCAAATCAAGGACAATTAAGCCTTTTCTTCCTCAAAAATACAGGGCTTGTATTTACACCTCAAAAATTAAGCTTTATTCAACAAGTTGAGCTTTTCTTGCACCAAAATTTAGATATTTTCGTGATGATGTGGTTCATAGGAACAAGCCTATTATTATTGCGTTTAGTAGTTGGTTTTACTCATGTGCAAGGCATGAAAATTCAGCAAGTGAAACCTGTAAATGCTACTATCCAAGCATTAATGGATACTTTGCTTGAAAAGACACAAATGCCAAGTACAATCAAGTTACTGGAATCTGCCAGAGCTTCTGTGCCTATGACTATTGGTTGGTTGAGACCTGTAGTACTTTTACCAATTGGAATGGCTACTGGATTAGGAATTAAGCAGTTAGAGGCCATTTTAGCACATGAATTAGCCCATATTAAACGCTATGATTATTTGGTTAATATTTTCCAAAATGTGATAGAAATTCTCTTCTTCTATCATCCAGCTACGTGGTTTATTTCGGGAAAAGTACGTGATGAAAGGGAGAATTGTTGTGATGATTTTGCCGTGGAAATCTGTGGTGATAGCTTAGTCTTAGCCAAAGCTCTTACGCAGGTAGCAAGTTATCAGCATCAACCTCATTTGGCTATGGCTTTTGGGGCAAAACGCCAGACTTTCATGGATAGAATTAAACGCATTATTGGTATCAACGATGCAAAACCGATGAGTTATGGCAATTGGGCTGCGGTATTTGTCATGATTTTGGTAGTAGCTCTTGGAGTGACTTATGCTCAAAAGGAAATTAAAAAAGAAAAGAAGATTGAAAAAGCTAAGAAGGCTAATGTATCTATCAATAAATTAGTCGAAAAGAGCGAAGAAATTCAGTTAGAAGGTAGGGTAATCATACCTACCGATAGCTCTAAACTTGAGGAAGTTGAGGCTGAAATGGAGGTATTGAGTAAAGAAATGGAAAAGTATAGTCGCGAAATGGAAGTGTTGAGTAAGCAGATGGATGAAAAATATGCTCGCCAGATGGAAAAAGAAAGCGAAGCTATGCAACAAGTGCAACGTAAATTCCAAGTGCCACAACGTAAAATCCAAGATTTGTCTATTCAAATACAAGAAGTGAGTTTAGCGATGCAGAAAATCCATAATAAATATATGGATTCTGATAGAATGCCAGTTGAAGCAGAGCAAAAGCTCAAAGCATTAGAAAAGCAAGAGCGAGTACTGGAAAAACAAATGCAAGAAGTTGAGCAACAAATGCACAGCGTAGAAGCAGAAATGCGTCCTTTTGAGCAACGAATGCATCGTTTAGGTTCTCCAATGGATAGTTTGGGTAGATTGATGGAACGCTATGCTAAACCGATGGACTCCCTAGGAAAGATAATGGGAGAGAAGGGAAGAATTCTTGAGAAATTAGCAAAAGAAGAAGAGGCACGTTTCAAGAAAGATTTAGAAGTTCTATCCGAAATGCTTTATAAAGATGGTCTAATCAAAAATAAGAAAGATTTCGAACTACGCTTAAAAGGAGATAAATTATTAATAGACCTTGAGCCTCAATCAGCGGTGGTTTATGATAAAGTATGGGATTGGATTAATAAAACTTGGGGTAGTCGTTATAAGGGGTTAAAAGAAAAAGATTTTAGAATCAACGTAAATGGCGATGAAGTAAATTTTAGCACCCACGGTGGCCGCAATTATTATCATCATGGAGGTACTTACCCTGCTCCTCCGCCGCCACCTGCACGTATTTCAACGCCAAGGGCTTCAGGTATTCCAGCTCCTCCAGAGCCACGAAGTTTACATACGCCCTCAACTCCACATGCTCGGGCAGCAATTAGTAAACCTATGCCCCCCAAAGCTCCGAAATCAGTGAAAGGTATAGTTGATTAAAATATATTTTCAAAGCAAATACTGTAAGTTTAGTAAATGAGCAGTAATTAGTTAAAGGTTTTAATCGGGGTGATTTAGCAAAGTAACTTTAAAGGTGAGATTGAAAGATTAACCTTTAATTAATTAGAAAAACAGAAACAGCTTCTTTTTTGGAAGAAGCTGTTTCAATAGAAATATTATTTATCAAACAATTACAATCTTCTAATCCAGATATTTCTGAATTGAGTTTTATTGCCATGGTCTTGTAGGTGAATTACATCTTCTCCATGAGCTTCTGGATACATGTGTAAACCAATATAATTTGTAAGACCCAAAATTGTTGTATTATTCTGAACCAATACTCCATTATGTAATACAGTAATGCGTGCAGGGTAATCTAAACGGCCATCTGGTTTAAAACGTGGAGCTGTGTAAATTACATCATAAGTATTCCATTCAAGTGGGCCACGCATAGCGTTTACGAGTGGGGCTGTATCTTTATAAATACTACCAGCTTGTCCGTTACGATATGTGCGGTTTTGATAAGAATCTAAAATTTGTAGTTCGTAGCGGTCTTGAAAGAAAACACCACTATTGCCACGTCCTTGGCTTACACCTTTTACTTCATCTGGTGCCGAAAACTCAATGTGTAATTGACAATCGCCAAATTTTAATTTTGTTTTGATATCGCCTGTACCTGGTTCTACTTCAAATCTACCATCAATTACCTTCCATTTTGGAGCAGACCCATCCTTAGCACTTACCCATTGAGACAAATCTTTACCATCAAAAAGAATAATAGCATCTGATGGAGCATCGGCGTTGGTTTTTCCGGGTGTAACCACTCCAACCTCAGGTTCCCAAATCTCAGTCATTTCTGGTTTCATTGGCATTGGCGAAACCGCAGGTGGGGTAGAAGAGTACTGTGCGTAGGATTTTGCACTGAATAACATAACAGCTGCAAATGCAGAAGCCACGATTTGGATTTTTTTCATCTCAGTATTAAAGGTTGATTGTTTAACGCTCAAATGTAATAAAGTTTTGTGAATCATCAGCGAATACTGTACGAAAATGAAGTTTGATTGTACGAAATCGGACAATTTTTCGACCAATAAGTAATTTATTAAAATGAACTTATTTTTGTAAGTAACTGATAGATAATTAGTTATGTTGGTCGACTAAATAGGCATGATTTATTGGCACAACTTTTTCATTGATTAATTGGGGCGAAACAAGGAAAATAGGGTTTGAACGAAATAATATTCTGAATATTATGTGTTTGTATTAAAAAATTAATAATTAAACAGAATAAAATTTTGTGACAAGCGTCAAAAACTCCATCAAGCATAATCGCCATTCGTCCTTTTAAAATAACCATTTGAGTAGTTTGTATTACATAGTACCGAGTTTTGCACATAACTTTGAATCGTCAAAGAAAAACAATGACACTTAACAAAAGAAAAAGCTAAAACTTTATAAAACATTTTAAAAAACAAAATTATGAAAACGTTACAATCAACTTTCGCAATCGCTTTATTAGCAACTTCAGTAATCTTCAATGCAAATGCAGAAGAAAAGAAAACAGAAAAAAATGAAGCAGCAGCTTCCACAACCAACTCAATTGCAAATTATAAAATGAGTAACCTTAAAGTAGGTTTGTATGAAGCAGGTCATGTGAACTCTTTGAAACTGAATCTTACACTTACAAAAGACGCTGGTAAGACAGCAACTGTAAAGTTAATGGATGAAAAAGGAAATGTTTTGGTTGAAGAGAGAATTAGTAAAAATGAAACGGCTTATAGTTTCCGATTTGATTTCTCAGAAACGCCAGTAGGTACATACTACGTAGAAGTAATAAATGGTAATCATATTGTTACAAAAGAAGTATTAAAAGGTAAAGGTACTTTAAGCTACTAAAACCACTTATCAAGTATTTTGACCGATGGTCTTAAAACTTGAAACGCGGCAGCCACACAACTCATCTTATAATCGAAAAAGCTATAAAATTCAAAAACATTTTAAATCAATTACAAAATTATGAAAACGCAATTTAAAAATTTCGCAGTAGCTCTTGTAGCAGGTATCTTCTCTTTTTCATCAGTTTTGGCTAACAGTCCAATCGAAAAAAATGATGAAAGTAAAACCGCAACTAAACGTTCTTTTAATGTAGGAATGTATCGAATTATCAACTCAATGAAAGTGAATGTTTTGGTTGATAAGCAAGATAGTAAAGCATTGGATATTTCTGTGAAAAACGAACAAAATGAGGTTGTTTACAGCGAAGTTGTTGGTAAAAACATCAATAAGTTTTCTAAAAAATTAGATTTATCGGGTCTTAAAGATGGTAAGTACCGTATCGAGATTTCAAACGGTAAAGAAACCGTAACAAAACAAGTAAATGTAGAAACCCACGCACCAATTCCTTCAGAGTATCGCTCGGTAGAAGTGAAGTAAGGGAAGTACATTAGATTAATGAATGAAATAAAAATTAGTTAGTATTTAGTTTAGGGGATTTAGACAGCGTTGTGGTGTTTTCCGCAACGCTGTTTTTTTGTTTTCTGCTAATATCTTTTTACTTTCGCCTAATCATATTCAACTATTAATTCTAATGAAAACCTCAATCAAAACCTTTCTAATTGCCTTGGTATCTATGGCCATGTTCTCACTCAAACAAGACAAACCTACAAAAGTAATTTTCTTTGGCGACTCTATCACACAAGCAGGTGTAAATCCGGGCGGATATATTACAAAAATGAAAGAAATGCTTGAAAAACAGGGAATCAAAGATAAATATCAATTAATTGGAGCTGGTATTGGCGGAAACAAAGTATATGATTTATTCCTTCGAATGGAAGATGATGTACTTTCTCAAAAACCAGATTTAGTGGTGATTTATATCGGGGTGAATGATGTATGGCATAAGTCAAGCCACGGAACTGGTACTGATGCCGATAAGTTTGGTAACTTCTATGTAGCCATCATCAAAAAGTTACAATCACAAGGAATTAAAGTTATTTGTTGTACACCAGCTGCCATTGGCGAAAGAACCGATAATAGCAATCAACAAGATGGTGATTTGAATTATTACTCGAATATCATTCGTGGCATTGCTTCAAAATTCGATTGTCCGTTGATTGATTTACGTAAAGAGTTTATTGCTTATAACTTAAAGAATAATACTTCTAATAAAGAATCGGGCGTACTTACCACTGACCGGGTGCATTTGAATGATGCAGGGAATCAATTCGTAGCAGATTTGATGATGAAGGCAGTTGTGAAGTAAGTTTCAATGAAGTCTTCGCTCGAAGCGAAGACTTCATTGAAATAGTTAAAATTCCAACAAAATGAGATTTCTTCCAATCTTCTTACTTATCATTAGTTTTTCGACTAATGCACAAAAACAAATCGCTATCACGATTGATGATTTACCTTTTGTCAATGAGCGTTCTCTCAAACAAGCACAAGAATCTACTAATACACTTTTGAGTAAGCTCAAAAAACATAAAATTCAATCGGTTGGGTTTGTAAACGAAGAACAACTTTATAAAAATTGGGCAGAAGTTGAAGAGCGTATTGCTTTACTCGATTCTTGGATGAAAAATGGACAAGAATTAGGGAATCATACTTTTTCGCATAAATCGTTTAGTGAACTTTCTTTAGAAGACTTTAAAGCCCAAACCTTGAAAGGTGAAGTGGTGACAGAGAAACTTTGTAAGAAATATGGTCAAAAAGAGCGTTATTTTCGTTTTCCATTTTTACATACAGGTTCTGATAGTCTAAAGAAATACGGATTTCAGCAATTTCTTCAAGCTAATAAATACCAAAACGCACCAGTGACCATTGATGCTGATGATTGGTATTTTAATAAAGTTTATGTGGATGCACAGAAGGCTAATAATAAAACATTAATGCAAGATGTGGCTCAAAAGTATCTTAAACATACCGAAGCTTATTTTGAATATTACGAAAAATTAACGCAAGAAGTACTCGGACGGCCAATTAAGCATATTTTTCTGTGTCATGTCAACGCACTTAATTCAGATTATTTCGATGAACTGGCTGAAGTTATGCATAAGCGAGGGTATGAGTTTATTACTTTAAAAGACGCCTTACAAGATGAGGTTTATACTCGCCCCGAAAGAGTTATCACAGCCAATGGTTTTTCATGGTTGCATCGTTGGCGAATGACAGACAAAAAGAAAAATATTTTGAAAGACCCCGAAATACCAGCTGATATACAGACATTGTATAATGGGAAATAGAACCTATTTTTTATGAGCAAGCAGAAAGTAATTACCATTCTAAAAATCGTCTTTTTACCTACGATTTATGCGATTTTACTGCGTTTATTATTTGGCGTTTCCACTTGGAAAGAGCTATTTGATGTAATGTCGGTGAGTTTTTTATTTTGCTTACCACTTATTGTTGGTGCCTTAACTATCTATCTTTCTAGTGTAGAGAATGTAGAAAATTTGGCTTATAGAATTATGGTACCTTGGATTCCGATTTTTTTATTTTTTGTTATCACTCTCTTTTTTGCTCTTGAGGGCTGGGCTTGTTGGCTAATGGTATTGCCTTTGTTTATGGTAGTTGCTTCGGTTGGTGGACTTATAGGGGGCTACTATAAGCTAAAAGAAAAGAATAATACTCTCTATGTTTCATTGTTTGTATTATTGCCTTTCTTCATTGCACCAGTTGAAAATATGATTGGTAAAATACCGGGTACTTACAAAGCATATACTTACATTGATATTCAAGCACCAGATAGTAAGATTTGGAAAAACGTAACAAGAGTGAAAGAAATTAGAGCAGACCAAGATAAAGGTTTATTGACTCAGACCCTCGGATTCCCAAGACCAGTAAAGGCAGAATTAAATTTTGAGGGAGTTGGAGCTTACAGAGAAGCAATATTTACCAACGGGCTTGTTTTTCACGAAGCAGTTTCTGAGTATATTGACAAGAAAAAAATGGTATTCTCAATCAAAGCTTACCCTCACGAGATACCATCAGCAACAATGGATGAACACGTTGTGATTGGTGGAGAATATTTTGATGTGTTAAATGGTACTTATGAATTAGAAAAATTAAATAATACCACCTATCGATTACATCTATATAGTCATTTTAAATTAACAACAACTTTCAATTTTTATGCTAGTTGGTGGGCAAGGTGGATAATGAAAGATATTCAAAATAATATTTTACAAATTGTAAAAAGTAGGGCAGAAAAAGAATAATAGAAAAAAAACAGCAATATTTTATCGAAATATCTTTAATTTGCATCAGATTTTATCAATTAGGCTTCATCTATCATTATAATAACATTATTTCTTTTTAAAATTCAAAAACGGTACTCATGAGTCAATCTTTGATTAAACCAGGCGTAGTTACAGGTGAAGCATTGAATGCTTTGTTACGTCACGCCAACGAAAATGATTACGCACTTCCTGCGGTAAATGTTGTTGGAACAAACTCTGTAAATGGAGTAATGGAAGCAGCCAAAGCTGTTAACTCGCCAGTTATTATTCAATTCTCAAATGGTGGAGCTTCGTTTTATGCAGGTAAAAGCCTACCAAACAAAAATCAAGAAGCAGCAATTGCTGGTGCTATTTCAGGTGCGATGCACGTGCATCAATTAGCCGAAATGTATGGTATTCCAGTAGTTCTTCATACTGACCACTGTGCAAAAAAATTATTACCATGGATTGATGGTTTATTAGATGCAGGTGAAAAATTCTTTGCTCAACACGGAAAGCCATTGTTTAGCTCACACATGATTGATTTATCTGAAGAGCCATTGGAAGAAAACATCGAAATTTGTGCGAAGTACCTTGAAAGAATGGCTAAAATGGGTATGACGCTTGAAATCGAATTAGGTGTGACAGGTGGTGAAGAAGATGGTGTAGATAATTCAGATGTAGATAGCTCAAAGCTTTATACACAACCAGCAGAAGTAGCTTTTGCTTATGAAGAATTGATGAAGATTTCTCCAAACTTCACAATCGCAGCTGCTTTTGGTAATGTTCACGGTGTATATAAGCCGGGTAACGTAAAATTATCACCAATTATCTTGAAAAATTCTCAAGACTATATCCAAGAGAAATTCGGAACGGGTGAATTACCAGTAAACTTCGTATTCCACGGAGGTTCAGGTAGTACACGTGAAGAAATCAGAGAGGCAATCAGATACGGTGCTGTAAAAATGAATATTGATACAGACGTACAATGGTCAACTTGGGAAGGTATCTTGAAATACTACAAAGATAAAGAAGCTTATCTTCAAGGACAATTAGGGAATCCAGAAGGAGATGATTCTCCAAACAAAAAATACTATGACCCACGCGTTTGGTTACGTAAAGGGGAAGAAAATATGATTGCTCGTTTGAAAGTAGCTTTCGAAGATTTAGATTGTATCAACCGTAATGAAGGCTTGATTTAATTCTAAAATCATATTTAAAGAAAAACCTGTGAAGTCAAAACTTTACAGGTTTTTTGCGTTTTAATGCTTATTAAGTATTCTGAATACTCTCCGTCAACACTTCGTAAATCTCTAATAATCTAGCATCATCTCGCAGGTAATCAAGGTGGCGATTAATGATTGATTTATCACGCCTAACGGCTGGCCCAGTTTGTACTTCAACAGGGTCATTGGCATTGAGTGCTTTTTTGAATGTTTCTGATATCAGAGGTTTCAATAAGTCAAAATCAATATTTTCACTATCGGTGATTGTTTTCGATAAAGCCAGTAAATGATTCGTAAAATTACAAGCAAAGACAGCTGCTACATGTAGGACTCTTCGTTCGGCCGAATCAATAAAATAAACATGCTGACTAATTTCTTGAGCGATTTCGAGTAAAATTTGTTCTACGTCTTCATCATCAGATTCTAAACAAAGTGGAACTGATTTAAAATTGAGTTCTTTTCCAGCCGTGAAAGTCATGAGCGGATAAAAAACTGCACATTTTACGGGCAAATCATGATGAATTTGCATTAGTTTTTGTAAATCTTCCAACGATTTTGTGCCTGAAGTATGGGCCAAAATAGCATCCTCTGGTAGGATAAGTTTAGAACAAACATCTTCCCAAGCATCATCGGCAACTGCCAAAATAAAGAATTCTGCTTCGCTCTCGGCAAAATTCAAGTCAGTAGTAGCCTCTGCACGATAAAGTAATGAGCAAAGTTTCTCTGCTTTATCTTCGGTTCTGCTAAAAACTTCACAGATTGTATGATGGTGGTCTTCGAGCGTAATTGCTAAGTGCCAAGCCACATTGCCAGCTCCAATGATAGAGATTTTCATTTGAAAAATTAGATATTCGTTGACAACTAAATTAGGCTAAATTGTTGAAAGGTTGAAAAAAAAACATCAACTTTCTTTCATAAAATATAGTCAACTAACAATTTCATGTAGTAGTATTCATCAGTACAAAATGCTCTAAAAAGCGGTTAAATATATGATTTGACCGCTTATATTGCTTATACTCTAGTTAATAAACTAAGAAAAAGAATAGTTGAGGCTTCAATCAAAACGTAAAAATTAGCTTAGATAAAAAATGGCTTAATATTTGATTAACAAGAAATATCGCCTTTTGTGAGAAAAAAGGTGATGTATATCATCTATTTATAAATTAAAAACTTTGCTATGAGACTTCAACTAACACTGCTGTTGGGAGTTACACTTGTAACACTTGCTTCTTACACTTCATTAGAAAATGTACCCCAAAATCAAATTGATTTTTATCAGGGTAGTTATGATGATTTTTTGAGAGAGGCTAAAAAACTTAAAAAGCCAATTTTACTTGATTTTTGGGCAAGTTGGTGTGGCCCGTGCAAGAAACTCGAAAATGAAACTTTTTCGAATCCTAGTTTAGTGTCATTTTTAAATACAAACTACATGGTATATAAGGTAGATATTGATTCGTTTGATGGAATGGCTATTGCTGACCGTTTTTCGGTAGATGTTTATCCGACATTAGTTTTGTTAGATGCTAAAACGAAATATGTGGGGCGTTATCGTGGATTTTTTCCTGCCGATTATCTTAAGAATGAATTAGAAAGAGCAAAATCACAAAAAGGGAAGCATTTTATTGCACCTAAAATAAATACAACCGCTTCGCTATAAAACTTTAATGATGCACTGAGTTGAACCTTTATATATTGGAAGTTGATTTAGGCTTCTAGATTAAAAGCTACCTAAATGGTAGCTTTTTTTAATATGACCAGAATTTAGGTAATTGCATTTGACGAGCATAATAAGCTGGGCACTTAGTATGCACTCTTTCAAGCAAGAGATTCATGCTTTTTTCAAATTCTACATAATAATCTTCGTGTAGTTTTGGTAATTTTTTAAGAATTAACTCCGTTCGTTTGGCAATATATAAAGCGATTGAGTCAGTTTTA